>JBKCCA010000148.1:0-2591 GCA_046305595.1 bacterium | reverse complement strand
GAAATAATACTTATGAAATAAGGTTCTTTATTAAATTTGATTAATTCTGCTTCAGACTTTGCAAGTAAATTTACATATTCTTTTGCCTTTGCAAAATCTTCAAATGTATGTACCGTAATTATTTGTTCATTTAAACCTATCAATTCATTATTCAAATTTAAATTTAACAATGCGAATTGTGTGCTGTTAAACTTTACTAAATTTTGTATGCTTTGTTTTAAATTGGACTTGATATTAGTTGAAATCATCACGTGATATTTCGCTTTGTTTTCTACCACATAAAGTTCTTCAGCAATCGCTTTTGTTTTTGCTAATTCCGGATTCTTCAAGTCATTTAATTTCTTCAAATTTTCTCTAGCAGCACTTGCAGCATCAGAAGCAGGGAATTTAGTAATTAGTTCATTCAAATATTTTTCGAGTGCATCATTGCCATTTAGCTTTGACTGAGCTAATGCATATAAATAAGCATAACGTGGTGCAATAGATGTCAATGAATAAACTGAGTCAATTCTTGACTTAGCAATTATCACTGATTGGTAATTACCATCTTTATATGCTGTATATAAATTATCATAAAATAGTTGAGCGTTTTTATCGAGTGCTTTTGCTTCAGATGTATATGATGGGTCTAACACAACTTTCGCTAATATTGTATTCGGATATTTAGCGAGCAATAAGTTTTTGTAATAGTCACTTTGTTTCTGATTGTTTAGTTGAGAGTAAAGTCTATATAGATTAAAATAAATTTCTGGCTCTAATTTATTTTCAGGGAATCTAAGTAATGCGTTTTCATAAGACTTAATTGATTCTTTTAAATCAATAATATCTTCTCTATAAAATTGTCCGATATTATAATAAGCTCTCACTATTTTATCAATAGAAGCACTGATTGCTTCTTGCGAAGATGGTATATCTGATAAATATTTTTTCTTCAGTTTTTCTTCTTCATTTACTTTCTTAGTTGGGTCTTTAGGGTCAACAACCTCTTCTACTTCTTTTTCTTCGTTGTTTGCAAAAACACTACTTATGCTTTCTTTATTAGATCTACGCCAATTATCCTCTAAATTTCTTTTGCCATATTTTCTAATAAAATCATTTGCGCCTAAACCGCGAGCTTGAGTATTATAAAAGTACCAAGTAGCACTTGCACCAGGTTTGCTTGGTGTTGGGTTGTTTGTATTATTTTCAGAACCTGTAGCACCTGCCATATTATTCAATGCAGCTTCTGCTAATCTGTTTTGTTCTTCTTCTTTTTTCTTTTTCTCTTCAATCTCTCGCTTAACTAATTTTTCAACAAACTCAATACGTGCCTTCTCTGGCATTTTCGATATTCGCATTAAGCTATCTTCTCTGTTAATTATTTTTAAGTTATTAACTAATTTCAATAAGCTATTTTTTCTTTCAACTACCACATCATATTCTTCATGCGATTTAGGTAAGAATGTATATGCACTATCATAATACATTTGTGCATTTTCATAATTTTTTTTGTTGTAATATATGCTAGCAAGTTTCAAATATGTTTTCCCTTTTTGCCCTATATTACCCACATTATAATCAGCCGATTTTCTAAAAGTTTCTATTGTCTTTTTTTCATCTTTTTCTTTTTCGTATATAAGTCCTAAGCCATAATAAATTTGATCTTTAAACTCTATGTTCTTATCGTCTTTCAGCATTTTCAAAAGTTCCTTCTCCATATTCTTTCGAGAAGCAGCTGTTTGTGTTTGTGCTAAACGCGCAGCATTAATTCTAGCATTAAACATCATGTCGTAAGCTGGATTTAACTTTACAACTTTTTGGTAGTTAAGTCCGGCTTTCGATGGCTCTGAAACTTTCTCATACAATTGTGCAAGAATATAAGTGTGTCGTGCAATTCTACTTTTCTTTTTTTCTAGGGGGATGTTTTTTTCTAGATACTCTATTGCTTTGGCATAGTTTCTGCGTTCTATGTAATAATATGCAGTACTTGCGAATAATTCTGGTAAATATTTTTTAGGAAAAGTTTCACTAGAAAGAGCAATATTAATTACAGATTCAGCTTGCTGATATTTTTTTAATATGACGTATGATTTAATAAGCCATATATATGATAAGTTGCCTGGTTCTGTATTTCTATATTTACCAGCAATAAATTGAAAAGTTTCAGCAGCTGTGAAATAATCTTTTTTATAAAAATGGGCTCTACCAATTTCATAATAACAATCATCAATCCATTTACTTATTTCATGACGTTGAATTACAATAGAAGCTTTTTTAATTGCTTCATCTAAAGCTTGGTTGCCTGCCTTTCCATTTTTACCACCATCGGCACTAGGTTTTTCAATTTTAAAAACCGGAAGTATATCTTCAAACTTATCTTGAAAAGCTTTCTCTTGTTGGCGTTCAGCGTTATCAATTCTTAGTTTCGCATTGAAATATCCATTATAATGTGCGGTAACATTATTATAGGTTCTTTTAATGAGTGTATTTTTCTTTGAAGACTTACACGCATTAATAGCTATTGCAAAAATTATTAAAATGATTATTAAACTACTTTTCTTCAATGTCTCTTTTATTATATAACTGAATCGCTCAATATTTATTTCACATCC
>JBKCCA010000147.1:0-13641 GCA_046305595.1 bacterium | reverse complement strand
AAAGATGCAGCCAATGTGAAGATTAACATGGCAGGTAAATACACCATAAACTTACCAATAATACCAGGCCAGAATAATAATGGAACGAATGGTGCTAAAGTTGTTAAAGTACCAGACAATACTGGTAAAAACACTTCACCGGTTGCTTTCTTAGCAGCAGTTTTAATTGGCACTTTACCATTATCAAAAATACGGTGAGTATTTTCAATTACCACAATCGCATCATCTACTACTATACCCAAACCTAGTAAGAACGAGAACAATACAATCATGTTCATCGTGAAACTAAATCCGAATACACCACCTAAAGCTGGCATTGCAATAAATGCAACGGCCATAGATAATGGTACTGACAATGCTACGAAAATCGCATTGGTTACACCCATAAAAAACATCAAGATGATAGTAACTAATACGAATCCGATGATAATTGTATTGATTAAATCGTGTAAGGTTACACGTGTTTGATCTGATTGGTCTCCTGTAATTTTAACTTCTAATCCTTTCGGAAACTCTTCAGCTTTCATCTCTTTTACAATCTCACGAATCTTATCTGAAGCTTCAATTAAATTTTCCCCCGAACGTTTTTTTACGTTAAGTGTAATTACATTCTTACCATATAAGCGCGCATAACTTTCTTGCTCTTTAAATCCGTCTACAACCTGAGCTATATCTTTCAAATAAACAGAACCACCTGTAGGAGTTTTAACAATTGTATTTGAAATATCTAAAGCATCTGGGTATTCTTTTTTGATGTTTAATGTTCTACGAACACCATCAATTTTAATTGTTCCACCTGATGCAGAAATATTTTCATAACCGATAGCTCTTTCAATGTCTCCAAATGAAATCTGAGCTGCATTCATTTTATTCAAATCAACGTTGATTTGAATTTCTTGTTCTAAAGCACCAACAATGTCAACACCTGAAATCTCTTTCATGCCCTCTACCCTATCTTTCAACATATCGGCATATTCTTTTAACTTTTTCAAGTCATAATCGCCAGATAAATTCAAAAATAAGATCGGCAAATCTGATAAATTAATATCTTGAATATTCGGATCTGCAGGAAGATTTGTAGGTAAATCAGTCTTAGCCTTATCTACCGCCTCTTTAACTCTCTGCTTTGCATCTTTAATATCTATATTGGTATTAAACTCCGCTACAATTACTGAATAATCTTGATATGAATTCGAAGTCACCTTCTTTAATCCAGTCGTCGACTTCAATTGTTTCTCAATCTGTTTGGTTACTAAATTCTCCATATTCTCTGGTGATGTACCAGGGTAAACAGTAGAGATGAAAATTTTCGGAATTGTAATCTCCGGGAAATTTTCTTTAGGTAAATTTTGATAGGCAAAGAAACCTATTACAGATAACAAGACAGTGATTACATAAATCGAAGTCTTATTATCGATGGCCCAACTCGAGGGCTTAAATTCTTTAAATTTATCTTTCATACGATGAATTCTTTAGACTTCTTATTTTTTAATTAAATCACCTTCATTTAAATCTTGGTAACCTAGTGTGATGATTTGATCACCAGCTTTAATACCACTTACAACTTCTGCAGTACCTTTATAAATTTTACCAATTACAATTGCGTTTTTCTTAGCAACCATTTTACCATTTTCCATATGTGCTGTATATACATATGCACCAGTTTGATCATTTTGTACAATGTTCATTGGTACACTGATTGCATTTGAAGCTTTGTAATCTACAATCTTCAATACTGATAACATGTTTGGTCTGTATTCGCTTTTCCCTTCTAATTTCACTTCTACTTTGAATGTTCTGCTCATCGGATTGATTGTTCTAGCTGCGAAGTTTAACTTAGTAGAAATCTCTTTATTTAAATCAGGAAAACTTACAATCACTTGATCACCTGTCCCTACTGTGTTTAAATATGTTTCAGCTAATTCACCTGTAGCTTTTAATTTATTAAAGTTTACTACTCTAAATGCAGGTTTCATATTTGAAGCAATCTCTCCTGTTTTAATATCAGCTAAATCAACTACACCATCAATTGTTGATTTTATCAATGTCATATCTAATTGCTCTTTAGCAGTTGCTAAGGCTTTCTCTAATGATTCTTTGTTAGACTTAGCTTGTAAGAATTGTACTTCAGTACCTATCTTTTGATCCCAAAGATTCTTTTGTTTATTGTATAAGGTTGTAGCAAAATCAAGACGAACATTTAACTCATCAATAGACTTACGAATAATCGCGTCGTCAATCGTTGCTAATACCTGTCCTTTTTTCACCTGATCACCTACCTCTGCTGAAACACTAGTTACAGTACCCATTGCTTTAGGTAAAATATTAATATTTTGGTCAGACTCTACTTTACCTTGAACTTCTACAAAATGAACAAAATCGGCAGCCACAACTGTATCGATGTTTACAAATTTTACTTTTTGATTTCCTTCCGGATTCTCTTTAGCAATTTCTGCTTCTAGTTTTGCTATTTTATCATTTAATGCAGATTGCTCTTTCTTTAATTTATCTAGTTCTGCTTTTTTATCTGAACCAGCATTTTCACCACATGCAGCTAATACTGATGCAATGCTTAATAAGATCAAAATTCGTTTCATATATTTTGGATGTGTAATTTATATTATTGGATATTTCCCTTTGATTTTTCTAATTCTATTTTTGCAACTAATGCATTAAATAAAGCGTTGATATAATTTGTCTCTGCTTCTTTTAAAGATGTTTGTGCTGTAACTACTTCTATACTCGAACCAACACCTTGCTCATATTTAGCTTTAGAAACTCTTAAAATTTCTGATGCTAGGTCCATATTTTTGCGTTGATTGTTTAATGAGTTTACACTATTATTGAATGTAACATTGGCGCTTTTAGATTCTAAACTCAATGCATTCTCAAGATTTTTTAAATCATTTTTACTTTTCTCTAAATTTAATTTAGCCTGCTTTGTTTGATAATATTTTTTACCTGAGCCTAATATTGGTACGTTTAATTGTAAACCGATAATTGAAGTAGGATAAAATACATCTGTTAAAGTACTGAATTCATTACTTAAACCATTTCTAGAAAAACTGCCAAAAGCAACTAAGCTTGGTGCTCTATTAACAATATTTCTTTTATAGTCTAATTCATTTAATCTCATTTGAGTTTTTAATAGTTGAAACTCTACTCTACCTTCAAGATTTACACCTTCTTCAGAATTCAAATTTTGTTGAAGTACTACATCTTCTAATTTGTCTTTTAACTCTAATTTAGAAGCTATTGGCATTCCCATTTGAAATTTCAATAATACTTTGCTTAAATCTACTATTCTACTAATATTCTCGCGCTCAGTAACAAGATTATTGTATAAAACATTTAATCTGTCAATGTCAATTTTCTCAACAAATCCTTGATCATAATAAGCTTTAGTATCATCTAAAGTTTTTTTCAACTGCACGATATTCGCATCTAATAATTCAATGTTTTTCTGTGCTACTAAAACATTATAATACGCTTTAGAAACATTTACTTGTGTTTCTATTTTAGAACGTTTTAATGCTTTTATAGATAAATCTTTGTATACACTCGCTGCTTTCAATCCTAATAAATAATTACCATCAAAGATTAATTGAGAAATATCTATACCATAACTCATATTAAAATTTGTACCGAATTGAACTGGCGTTGAACCAAATGATGTTGGCATTTGAATAGGATTACCATTTCCATCTATAACACCTTCCTTTACTAAGGTCCCATAAACTGCAGGTGAAATAAAATCTGGCAATACCTGTGTAGGTATGTCTAAGAAATTCTGAATAGATGCCTTACCATCAATCTGTGGTAATCCGATCGCAACAGTCTCCCTAACCTTTTGCTTAGCTATCTCTTTGTCGAGTTCAGCATTTTTAATGTTTACTTGATTGCTCATTGCATATTCAACGGCCTCTTGTAATGTGAATTGAAACGACTCTTGTGCATTTGCTTTAATGCTTATGAGCGTTACCAATAATAGGATGTATATTATTTTGGGCTTCATATATATTATGTAAATTCTAATTTTCTTCTTTAATATTTTTGTATTGACTAATTACCTTATATCCTTTTGATGATAATAGACCATATAAAAAATGCTCTGTTAACTCAATCATTACTTTATCAAATCTATACTCAGTAGATGGAAACACATCGTAGTTAAAAGTCATATCAACTTGCTCTAATCTCATCTTTGATATAATATCTATATCGATATCTTTTCTGTATAAACCCTCCGACATTCCCCTATCTATATTGTCTTTTATCTTCGATAAAATCTCTTGATTTCTAAAATGTCTGAATTTTTGCCATGCATTCGGATGATACTTCTGGAGATCGTAGAACATGATCGGATTAAAGCTCTTGATCATTCTTGACACTTGATTGTTTACTTGCAGTAATTCATCAATAGCATCTTTAGCAGCTATACCACAACATAGATCCATTTGCTCCATATGTCTGCTGATATTCATTTTTACCACCTCTACCACTAACTCTTCTTTATCGGGGTAATGCTGATAAATGGTCTTCTTTGAAACCCCCAATTGCTTGGCAATATCATCCATGGTAATGCTCCTTATTCCGTGTCTACGGAACATTTCATCGCCTTTTAATAATATTCTTTCCTGGATTTCCACTGTATTATACTAATTATGGTCGCAAAACTATAGAAACTTTCGAGATTAACAAAGTTTCCATAGTGTTGTTTGAGAATATTGCAGAAATGTTACAAAAAAAAAGCCTCAACGTCTGTTGAGGCTTGTACTCGGGGCGGGAATCGAACCCGCACGACCTGTAAGGGTCACAGGATTTTAAGTCCTGCGTGTCTACCAGTTCCACCACCCGAGCCTATTAAAAAAAAATTCTCTCTTTCGAGAGCTAATTTTTAAAGAGCGAAAGACGAGGTTCGAACTCGCGACCCCGACCTTGGCAAGGTCGTGCTCTACCAACTGAGCTACTTTCGCTTGGTATCTTTGTTACTGGACTGCAAATATAGAGTTTTTGATACTGCTGTCAAGGAAAATTTTCAAAAAAATTAATTATTGCTGAATATCAGCTTAATAATTTCATAATTTATATTTCAATGCTCATTGTATCGTATGCCAGGCTTATTCCAGCTGGTAATTCAGAGCAAACCTCTTCATGTAAACCTAATTGATGTGAAATATGAGTGAAGTATGTTTGAGACACATTTAACTTCTGCGCCAATGCTACAGCTTCCGCTAAAGTAAAGTGAGAAATATGATCTTCTCTTCTCAAAGCATTTAATACCAATACTTTTGAACCTTTAATCTTTTCAAGCTCTTCATCAGATATCGTCTTAGCATCGGTTATATAACTGAAATCACCAATTCTAAATCCGTATACTGGTAATTTATAATGCATAACTCTAATCGGAATTATATCTACTCCTTGTATATGCATTGTTTCATTGCTGATATTATGCATTACAACTCTAGGTATGCCTGGGTAATGTATGCCTGAAAATATATAAGAGAATTCATTCTTTAAGGCATGCTGTACTCTTTCTTCTGCATACACATCTATTTCTCTATCATGCTTAAAATTAAATGCTCTTACATCATCTAAGCCAGCTACATGATCTTTATGTTCATGTGTAAATAAAATAGCATCTAATTGTTGAACTTTTTCGCGTAACATTTGGTAGCGAAAATCTGGACCAGAATCAATGACGAAAACTTTACCTTGGTGCTCAATCATCACCGAAGTTCGCAGTCTGTTATTTCTAACATCCGAAGAAGTACAAACTTTACAATGACAAGCTATAACGGGTACCCCTTGTGATGTGCCTGTACCCAGAAATGTTATTTTCAATTTTCTTTTAATGAAATTAGGTTTTGAAATAGTTTCACTTGATTTTCATCCCATTGATCATCGATTACTTCTATCTCTTTTAATATTTCAATCAATGCTGCTATCTTCACATCTAATGTCGCAAATTTATTTACCACAACAACCTTATTGGTCAATATAGTACATGAGCCAGGCTTAAAATTACCTTTCTCATATCTAATTTTATATTGTTGTGCTTTGAATAAATCTTCAATCTTATCTAATGTACCTTGCGTCAGCTTCATGATCTTTATCTTTATCTTAAATCTACTACTTCTACCCCTGGATATTTCTTTGCATCAAAAGTAAATGTACTTGCATTCAATGCAGGGTTTGCTGCAAATGCTTTTATGGCATATGTGTATCTATTACCGTTCTTATCGAATATAATACTTTTCACAATTTGCTTACTTACTTTATCTACTGTTAACTTTACTTTGAAAAATTCTTTCGACTTATCTGTTGGTGTTAACTCTAAATTTTGTTGCACCTTCCCACCCACTGTCTTCTCGTCAACAAATCTGTATAAAAATCCTTTTTCATACATCGTAAATATTTCATTGGGCTTAATACCTTCAGCTGTAGGGTCTACAGTATTTATCTGTACTTCCTTCGCTTCTTTCATATACGTCCAAGATGTTTTACCATCTGATATCACTTCTTGTCCCGCTATATTCAAACGATACTTAGCCCCTGATAATACTATCGAGCCAGTTTGTGTTTCTTTAATTTTTGCTGATGGGTTTTCTAATGTATACGCGAAATCAATTTTCATCGCTTTCATCGATTTATACTTCGCACTTACCCCTGCTAATATATCTTTTGCTTTCTTATCAACTTGCGCCATTACTGAACTTGAAATTAAAAGACTTAGCAGTATTATTTTGATGCTCTTCATTTTAAAATTGTATTAAGTATTAAGTACTAAGACCTAACTTTTTTCTATTTTCTATTTTCGACTAGCTACTAGCTACTAGCTACTCTAGTACTATTTTCCCAGTAACTCATTCAAATGCTGCTCCAAATGATACTCATCTTTTATCAATACTTCGCGGGCTTTAGAACCTTCGAACGGACCTACAATACCGAATGCTTCGAGTTGGTCAATGATTCTACCTGCTCTATTATAACCCAATTTTAGTTTACGTTGTATCAATGATGTTGATCCTTGTTGATGCATAACTATTAAACGTGCTGCATCTTCAAATAGTGCATCGCGTTCACTTAGATCCATATCTTTGTTACTTGAACCTTCACCATTTTCATCAACATACTCTGGTAATAAATGAGCACTTGCATATCCTCTTTGAGCTCCAATAAAATCTGTCACTTTCTCAACTTCTGGTGTATCTACAAAAGCACATTGTAAACGAATCAAATCACTACCTAGTGATAATAACATATCGCCTCTACCTATTAACTGCTCTGCTCCTCCTGCATCTAAAATTGTTCTCGAGTCAATTTTTGAACTCACTCTAAAAGCTAATCGCGCCGGGAAGTTCGCTTTAATAGTACCTGTAATAACATTAACAGATGGTCTTTGAGTAGCAATCACTAAATGTATACCAATAGCACGTGCAAGCTGTGCTAAACGAGCAATTGGTGTTTCAATTTCTTTACCCGCTGTCATCATTAAATCTGCAAACTCATCTATCACCAATACTATGAACGGCATGTATCTATGACCTTCCTGCGGATTTAGTTTTCTAGCGATAAACTTCGCATTGTATTCTTTTAAATTACGTACATGTGCATCTTTCAACAATTCATATCGTTGATCCATCTCTATACATAATGAATTTAATGTATGTACTACTTTCTTCGTATCTGTTATAATTGCATCTCCATCACCTGGTAACTTCGCTAAGAAATGTCGCTCGATTTTTCTAAATAATGTTAACTCTACTTTCTTAGGGTCAACCATTACAAATTTTATTTGCGAAGGGTGCTTCTTATATAGTAATGAAACTAACAATGCATTTATACCCACCGACTTTCCTTGTCCGGTTGCACCCGCCATCAATAAATGCGGCATCTTAGCTAAGTCAGCCACAAATACTTCATTCGAAATTGTTTTACCCAATGCAATCGGTAAATCCATTTGCGCATGCTGATATTTCTCTGATGCTAATACCGAACGCATCGCTACCATCTCTGGTGTTTGATTCGGAACCTCTATACCTATCGTTCCTTTACCAGGTATCGGTGCAATAATACGTATGCCCAATGCCGATAAACTCAACGCAATATCGTCTTCTAAATTTTTGATTTTTGAAATACGCACACCTGCTGCGGGTACGATTTCATATAGAGTAACTGTCGGACCAATCGTCGCTTTAATTTTTGCAATTTCGATACTGTAATGTCCGAGTGTTTCAACAATCTTATTTTTATTACGCTCTAACTCCTCTGTATTTACTGAAATCTTGGTGCTACTACCGTAATTTTCTAATAAATCTAAGGGTGGGTATTTGTAAGTCGATAAATCTAAAGTCGGATCGTATTCACCAAATTCTTTTACCAAATCTTCTGATGTTACCTCTCCAGAATTTGTATTTGCTAAAACAACATTCTCCTCTTCAGCAAATTCAGTTGATGCCATTTCAATTTCTAAATCTGGCTCTTTTGCTGTAACACTTGTCTTAATCTCCTGCTTATTATAATCTACCTTCTCAAATCCGTCTTCATCTATTTCTTTTGAAACAATATTTGTCTCTAAACTTTCCGTTAACTGATCTTCTATAGATTCTTCAATTTCTGTGGATGGTGCTGTCTGAAAATTCTCTAAATCTTCATCTGCTGATACTTCAAAATCATCTGATGAATCTTCTTCTTCAAACTCTTGTTCAGTTTTTAAAACAGGTACTAATTCTTCTTGAACATTTATTTTGTTCCTACTCTCAAATGGTTTAGGCTTTGCTTCAAAATCTGAGGTGGGTTGGGCGGTTTGGCTGAGCGGACTTCTATTTAACTCTACAGGTAGAAGTTCATCGTCGAGTAAAGCATCTTTATCATCTGACTTTAAATTTATTTTCGGTGCTTTAAATTCAATGTTATATGCAATTACTAAAACCGATAATCCAGAGAATGCAATTAATCCGGCTGTACCTGCTTTACCAATAACATTATTCAACCAGTAATTCATCTGAATACCATAAGCTCCTGATAAGAAATACAAATCTGTTTGTACAAAACTTATGATAAATGCTGTGGTAATAGAAACAAAAACTAAAAAGAATGTTGAATAAGCAAGTGTTCTAGAAATCTTCAATAAACTAACCTTAAATAATAATCTATAGCCTATTAAGAAACTCGCCAATACAAAAAGAAATGATGCTAATCCGAATCCTCTATACATAAACAAATGCGATACCATCGCACCTATTATTCCTAACCAATTTTCTACTTTATGATTTGCTGCATCAAAGATTATATTGAAGCTTGCATTTGAAACAACACTTTGGTCTTCTTTCCAAGTAAATAAATACGAAAAGAATGCAATGAACAAATACAAAGAAACTAGCACCAATAGAAGTCCGCTTATCTTTATAAAACGAGCATCTAATTTCTTAGAATTTGTACTCTCGCTTTTTTCAGCCTTCGCTTCTTTCTTTTCTTTGCTCGCTTCTTTACTTGCCTTCTGACTGATTCTCTCCTTCGGCTGTTCCTTTACCTCTTCTGGTTCAGGTTGCGAAGTAGAATCGGGTATCTGTGATCTTAACTTATTAGCCATTCTTTTGCTTAATATGCAAATATAAGTTTATAGACGATTTTTATATCTTATTTTTTTACCCAGATATTAACAATTCTTTGGCAAAAGAATCAACGTCTATTCCATCGTAATTACCTGAACTCATGAGCAATAGGTTATAATCACTATAATCTTGTGCCCTTAAATATTTTTGAAGCTCTTTTGAATCAGTAAAAATGATCAAATCTTCACGCTTAAATGCTTGTCTAACTTGCACTTCGCTAATCAATTCAAGTCGCTTATGTTCTATAGTATGTAAATTATAGTACACTATAGCTATATCTGCAACATCCATCGAACCCTCATACTCATTCAAAAAGTCTTTATTCAGACTGCTAAATGTATGTAGCTCCATACATGCCATCAACTTCTTATTTTTAAATTGAGATTTAACAGCTTGTGTCGTTGCCTTTAATTTTGAAGGTGAATGTGCAAAATCTTTATAGACTCTCGTATGCTCATTTATAGCAATTAGCTCTAACCTCTTCGCCGCACCTTTAAATGTTTTTATTGCTGAATAAAAATCTTCTTTCGATAATCCTAAACTCATACAGGCATGCAATGCCGCTTGTAAATTCTGCATGTTATGATCTCCAAAAATCATCAACTCATATTTATGATTACCATCTATCAATGAAGTCACACCATTTTCAGTTTTATTCGCATGGCTTGCATATGCTATTCTTCGGATGTCTATTCTTGGATGATTCTCTACTAGTTTTTTCAATACCTCGTCTTTTTCGCAGTAGATCAATGTTGCATTGGGTTCTAAAGTGTCGATGAAAATACTGAACTGCTCTACATAATTTTCAAACGTCGGGAAAACATTTATGTGATCCCAAGCTATACCACTCAATATCGCAATATGTCCTTTGTACAAATGAAATTTAGGCCTTCTATCTATTGGAGATGATAAATATTCATCACCTTCTAAGACCATCACTTTTGAATCTTGTGTAACCTTAACCATAGTATCAAAGCCCGATAGTTGAGCTCCTACCATATAGTCAATGTTCATTTGATGTGATTGTAATACGTGTAAAATCATGGCAGTGATTGATGTTTTACCATGACTACCTCCTATTACTAACCTTGTTTTATATTTTGATTGTTCGTATAAATATTCGGGATACGAAAATATTTTTAAGTTTAGCTCTTTCGCTCTTAATAACTCGGGGTTATCAGCGCGAGCATGCATACCTAAAATAATCGCCTCTATATCTTCAGTGATTTTCTCAGGGAACCATCCCATTTCTGTTGGTAATAAATCATGTTTTGCCAATCTGCTTTTTGAAGGTTCAAAAATTTCATCATCTGAACCAGTAATCACATATTGATTTTTTAATTTGAGTGCGATTGCAAGATTATGCATTGCACTTCCACCAATTGAAATAAAATGTATTCTCTTCATTAGTTATTTTTAAAGCTTCTCACAAAATCTATTTTACGTTTCATTGCTGATATTGAATAAGGCGAACGGCCTTTGGTTTTTTCTGTTAATACTTTATTGAAACCATCATCTGAAGATATCGCCTCCATTTGACCTTGACGATATGTATAGAAATACCAATCATTTGGTGATACTTCAAAGTAGATATTGACAATATTACCGCTTCTCTTTCTAACCACCTCCATATAACCACTAAACTCCTTATTCACTTGTTTATCATAGATTGACATAATACTAATTTTGTTAGTTGTAGATCTCCATGATCTTCTCGATTGATCCCATGACATCTTTATTCCCGAGATTACAAATCCTTTTTCCATTGACTTCGGAAGTTTATATAATCCGGTCGTTGTCACGTCTTCCATTAAACTGTTCACATCTTTTTCAGGGAACAATTCAGCCATCGATTTATGGAACATTAAATTGTCTTTCTTATCACCATTAACATCGAAGCCATTCAACTCAATCGACTTCATCAATAATGCAGTAGCTTCTGGTAAGAATTCAAAGTCAAGTACTGCAACTAGTTCTACATCGGTAGTGTTCGCTGTTAAATTAGTAGTTACATTACCTGCTGTTGTTAATTTAAATTTATCACCAAAGTCAACTCCTAAATTTATTTTACCTTCCGCATAAATCTTTTCTTTGGTATCATCGAACTGCATGAAACTACCCACCTTCGCATCGCCAAACAATTTATCTTTTTGTCCGATTTTAAACTGCTTCGCCTTCTCATCATATATCAACTCCCCTTCTACGTTTATAACATCCACATCATTCGGTTCTATCTTCTTACTTAAGAAGGTAGCATAAGCTTCATAATTGGTGATACCTAAGTGTACTCCTGAGAACACTCTGTTTTTATTTTCATCACGAGGGTCGTTAAGAACTAATGCTACGGTATCGGGATTCACGAATCCTTTGTATCTGAAGTATTGTGATTTTATCACTTGTGAATTATGATTCATTTTCACAAAACCGTCGTATGTTAAAAATCTCTGTGCTGCCTTTAAATAAACATCTCCTTTATATCGAACTTTTGAATTCAATAAGAAATTCATCGTATCAGTTATACTACCTTTTGCAAAAGTTTGATAAGTAGAATCTACCTTCGTCTCTTTAAAATGAATTTTTTGTCCGACACTATCTTTCTTAGTCTTATAATCATAATAAGCATTCGCAGTATATCTATTTCTACCTAAAACATCTACATATGCTTCATATAATCTATGATAGCGTGTTTTTGTATTCGCAATTACTTCTGAGTTTTCTAATCTCTGCATAACTGCTACACCGTATATTTCCACATGCTTTTTATCTGGAACAATTTCAGCATCAGCAACTAGAATCTTAGGTACACCGTCTATCTTTATATCTTCTTTCACTAAATCATACACCGCGTTCTCCGCCTCAAAATTTAATGAGTCTTGTGATGGATGCATTGATATAAATGAGTATTGAGATTCATCAGCTGCGGGCTTTTTGAATTCCATAATTTTACGATCGAAGTACCATGTAAATTGTGGTAATTGTGTCGCATATAAATTATACGGGAATTTTATTAACTCATCTTTATTATTTGCAACGAAGTCTCCTTTACGCTCTATATAATCAATTCTCGATTTCACATTGCCTGCTTCTATCGCTAGCTTAGTAGTATCTACTGCATATATTTTTACTATTGATTCATTGGCATTGAATTCAGTTTTACTAAATACAAATCGCCTCGAAAATAAATCTGCACCTGGTATACTCGACCATCCATTACCTGTTAAATCTTGCGGAGTATAAATCACAGTGCCTTTAAACAAATTATCTCTAGCATATAATTTAGTAGGTATTTGTAAACTTCTTACAAACATACTGTCTTCATAGGGTTCCCAATGAAAGTATGAACTAAATGATTGTGCAAGCGGATGTGAGCTCTGTTCCTTTAAGTCAAAACTTTTAATGTTTGAATTCGTAGAATCTAACATGAAAATAAATAAGTCTGATTTAGTTTTTGAATTAATGTAATCGATAGTTCCATTACCATAAAATCCGAAATCACTTAATTTGATCACATCATAATATCTACCCTTTCCTTTATACATTGGGTAACCTTCAGTAGGCGTATAATGTACATAACCTAATGAAGTATCGGGTTGAAAAGTTAATACCTGATCAAAGTCTGGGAATATACCACCCGAATGCATCAAACCAGGGAATGCTAATCCTGCCGTCGATGATAAATTATCTAAACTATCTATGATGAAAGGTGTAACCCTAAACCAAAAATCTGATCTACGATAAACTCCTTTTTGAATATATGCATAATCGTAATAAACATACGATTCACTTAAAGCTTCAAAATATGGGTAATGCGGATAGTTTTTGAGTCCTGATTTATTCTCAGGGTCATCTATAAATAACCTACCATTAACATCTCTTAATACTGTTTTTAAATTCAATAATTGCTTATTACCAAATCGATCTTCTTTACCTAAAACTTTGATTTTTAATGAATCGATCTTAGGCATATCGATTTTGAAATTATCATAAATGAATGTAAAATTTCTTCCAAAAAAATCTAATG
>JBKCCA010000146.1:0-2424 GCA_046305595.1 bacterium | reverse complement strand
ATGGATGAATTGAGGGCCAAATGCCCTTGGGACATGAAACAGACCATGGAGAGCTTGCGCCATTTGACGATTGAAGAGCTTTATGAGTTATCTGATGCAATTGTTGAAGGCGACAAAAATGAAATAAAAAAAGAGCTGGGTGATATTATGTTGCACCTCGTTTTTTATTCTAAGATTGCTACTGAGGCGGGTACATTCAACATAGCTGATGTGCTTAATTCTATTTGCGAAAAATTAATTAACAGACATCCGCATATATACGGAGATGTAGTGGTAGAAAATGAAGAAGATGTGAAGCGCAATTGGGAGCAATTGAAATTAAAAGAAGGCAATAAATCTGTTTTAGAAGGTGTGCCTGTTTCATTGCCTGCATTGATCAAAGCATCGAGAATACAAGAGAAGGCACGTGGAGTCGGATTCGATTGGGAGAAGAAAGAGCAAGTATGGGAAAAGGTCGAGGAAGAAATGCAAGAGTTTAAAGAGGTATTCAATACCGAAACTCAACAAGCGATTGATAAAGATTTAGCCGAAAAAGAATTCGGAGACTTGATGTTTTCATTGATTAACTACGCTAGATTCATTGATATAAATCCGGAGAACGCCTTAGAAAAAACGAATAAAAAATTCATCAAAAGATTTCAGTACCTCGAGCAAAAAGCAACAGAGATGGGCAAGTCTTTAAAAGACATGAACCTTAATGAAATGGATGTATATTGGGAACAAGCAAAAAAATTATAATAATTATATATGACCTTTAATAGAATTACTACAGCCCTAACCATTATTGTTTCTACTTTCTTGATATCATGTGATCAAGATATTCGAATTCAAAAAGAGCAATTGGGGCATTATGTTTCTAAAGAGTATTTAGATTCAGTGAAAAAAGACAAAAACTTCAAGAATAATAAAATTGCATTGTACGAAATTGTAATGTCGGCCGATGATTCGAACCTTGTATTTTATGAAGTAAGTAAAAGCAAAAAAGAAACTAAGTACATACCGGTAAAGAAAAATCTATTTGTCATCAGCGGATTCTATGGTTCATTGGTAGATGCTGAAATGTCGTTAGAAGGTGATATTTTAACATTGAGAAATACTACTACTGATGTAAAAACTCAATTCTTAAAAATCAATGAAACTGATTTAACGATGACTGCTGAACAAAGATATGTTTCGTATGCTATGCCTTATATCAATAACCTAGTATTTACTGGTACCTACACAAGCAATCAAGATACGATCAGCTTCAATGAATTAGGTGAAGTAAAAGGATTAGCCAAATTGAATTATTACTCAATGTGTCATTCAAAATTTTGCAGAGAGTTCAATAAAACGAATACAGTGTTTTTATCGAATGGCAAAAATGAGGGTAACTCATTTGAATTCGAATTTAAAGGCGATTCATTGTTTATCTACAAATTAGATTTCTTAAAAGAATTAAATAGAGTTCCTTCTGAAAGAGTTGAAACAATTTTAGCAGCTAAGAAGATTAATTAAATCGAATAGCTTTCAGCGGATTTATTTTTGTAATCAATAAAGTACCCAACCAAACAAAGAATAAAGTACTAATGAATACACCCGTGTTCATTAGTACAAAATCTAATGGTTTAAAATGTATCTCTACATACTTCATGTAGTATGAACTCGGATCGAGTTCTATCAAATGAAATTTCTTTTGTAAGTAATAGGTGATTAATGTAAGTGAATTACCAATCAGCAATCCGATGAATATCAAATACGAAGCATTATAATAAAACACTCTTTTCACAAAGGCATTACTTGCTCCCATTGTTTTCAAAACCCCAATAAAAGCTACCCTTTCAAGTATTAATATCAGAATTGCAGAAATCATATTGATACCTGCTACTATCAACATCAATATGATAATTACTTGCGAGTTGACATCCAAAAGATTAATCCAGTCATACAATTCTGAATATATCTCTTGATTCGTAAACACCTTTTGATCGAGAGGTATATATTGATCTAACTGTACCAGCAATTCTTCATTTAACTTCGTTCTATCTTTTAAATGAATTTGATAATAAGCGATTTGATTATTTGTCCAGTCGTTCACCGATTTAACCAAGTCAATATTCGCCAGCACAATGTTCTGATCTATTTCATCGATTGAACTTTCATACACACCTACTACCTTGTATTTTCTAAGTTTTACAGGCTGATCAGTGAAATAAAATAAAATTCTATCAGCAGTATCAATGGAGTGTTTATCAGCAATATATTTAGAAATTAAAATCTCATTATCAGCATTCGCTCTTCTACCCTTCACAATATTTTCAATCATGAATTGATAATCGTTCATATTGTTTACCCCTTTAATCATTAGAGGTTCAATACGATTATTATGTTGCATGATGGTCACTTTATTAGCAACCTGCAGCACTTGTTGTATTTGATTATTCT
>JBKCCA010000145.1:0-2676 GCA_046305595.1 bacterium | reverse complement strand
TTGACCATTGGGATGTTCACATACACGTACCTGCAGGTGCGATACCAAAAGATGGTCCTTCGGCAGGTGTGACTATGTTGACAGCGCTAACATCCGCATTTACACAAAGAAAAGTAAAGCCATTTTTAGCGATGACTGGTGAGATAACTTTACGTGGTAAAGTATTGCCAGTAGGAGGTATCAAAGAGAAAATTCTAGCAGCAAAACGTGCGGGACTTAAGGACATTATTTTGTGTAATAATAACCAAAAAGATATTTTAGAAATTAATGCGAAGTACTTAAAAGATTTGCGTTTTCATTATGTAAATGAAATGCAAGAAGTAATTGAATTAGCATTGATGAAACAAAAAGTGAAAGATGCACTAGAGGTGAAAGTGCCTGTAAGTACTAAATAAAATTATGATTAGGTTAATGATTGCATTCGCAATTGTTAACCTAATTTATTTGAAGAGTACAAACCATCCTTTGTCTTCAAAGCCTTCGCCCTTGATGATATAAACATAAACACCTTCGGCGCAAACTTCTCCATTATACTTACCATCCCATTCAAAAGTATTATCTCTATTACTGTCGAATACTAGTTCACCCCAACGGCTATAGATTTGGAAGTAATCAATTTTACATTGCACATTGCCAAAATAAATTTTGAAGAAATCATTTTCTCCATCACCATTCGGTGAAAAGGCATTCGGAATTTTTCTTATATCTGCATCTACCAAGGGGTAGTTTAAATTAAGGTCGGTGCTGGTACTGCAGGGGGCACTCGGATTACTAATGACTCGAATATTGTAATTACCAATTTGATCGAAAGTATATTGAACATCTTGTCCCATTAAGGTATCACCATTACCCATATCCCACATGATAACAGCTTTGCCATCACCTAAAATTTGTGAACCGTAAAAAGTACGACTACAAGAATCAAAACTAAAATTCAATTCAGTACCAATAGAATCTACAACGTAGACCATCACAGTATCGTAATTAAAACAAGCACCGTTAGAACCTTTGACAATGTATTGAGTGGTGACGATGGGGTTGGCGAGAGGGTTAGCCGACTTCGGACTGTCAAGTCCTGTATTAGGGAACCATTCGTAGGTTCCTTTTGAAGAACCCGTAGCACCTAATCTTATAAATTGTCTAGAGCAAATGTAAACATCATCACTTGCAACAGTATTGGGCATGCTATCTACTTCTACTCTTAGTCCGTAGACCTCTGAACACGCACCATTCGATATCGTAAGTTGATAGGTGATACTCGTATCTGCAGTACAAAAAGGATTAGCAACAGTATCATTATCTAAAAAAGTAGAAGGCACCCATTTGAATTTAGTGCCGCCACTTGTTTTTAATTGAACGGTCTGTTTACCACATACCGAAATATTGTTTGATTCAACGCTAAGCTTGTTGACAGTAACATAAATTTCTTTGAATGCACAAACACCATCATTTGTAATTTTGACGGTAATAGCACCACTTCTTTGAGGAATGATATATGGGTTTGCGCTTAGGGAACTTGGAATATACATGCCTAAAGTTTCACCCGACCATTCGTATTTTGCACCTATTAAATTACTTTGCGCAAATAAAAATAAAGTATCACCAAAGCATATGCTGGTATCAGGAATAGTGTTGATGAGGTATCTAGTTATTTTAAATGAATCAACGATAGATTTACCTGTACAATTTTCTACTCCATATACATAATGGTAATTGGTATCGTCAGCATCGAATTCTAGTATCGGTAAAAAAGATAATATGTTACCAAACCTATCTCTCCAAATTACAGAATCTAATAAATCATAATCTTTAATTGCAACTTTAATAGTTGAATCTCCACATACAAATTTGAATTCTATTTTATCTATGAATTTATAATCGGCGATTGTGATGCCTTGTCTGATTGTATCACAAATATAGGGTTCAATAACTTTTAGAATTACACTTTCAGCAGCCTCTGCAATACCATCTTTTATTGGAACAACAGAAATTCTTACAGCTTTTTGTCCTGCAGGAATGGTAATGCTATCTTTATGAGAAATAGTATAATCAACATCAACAGTAGCAGTTCCTTCAATTAAGAATTTTACTTTTAAGTCGCTACTTAAATCATCAGAATTTCGAATCAGATATAGTAAATTGGAATCACATTCATTTGTTGATTTTAAAAATGCACTAGCAGATACTCCTTGTTTGTTGATACTCTTTAAACTCTTGGCTTCTATAAATATCCCTGAATCGTATATTAAATCCTTTACATCTGCAATTACAAATTTTAGTTTATAACTCAAGCAAGGAATTACTTTAACAGTAGCTTCAAAAACTTTTGTAAAGCCATCGAATTCTACGGTATTGCCGTTTGTATTGTCAATATAATACTGGTTATTAATATTACCATTAACCGTCTTAATTGATATAGGTGTAATAGAGTTAGGTATTACAGCTAAATTTTCAAATCCGTTGATAGATGGTCCGCTTATAAACAATCCGAAAATGTCGTTGAAGTTTTTATTGATATTTTCAGGGTATTCTTCTGATGCAAAAACAAATCTGAATTTTAAACTATCAGATTCTGAAATTACATCAAACTCAATCCATGAAGCATCAAAATTATTTTCAGATGAATCTATTAAACGAATTAGAGGATCACCAGGTTGATTATTTGAACTACCAGTG
>JBKCCA010000144.1:0-1220 GCA_046305595.1 bacterium | reverse complement strand
GTTCGTGTGGCTGCTTATCAAATAAAGAATACCCAAATTTATGGTATTCAATTTCACCCAGAAGTAACACACTCTGTAGATGGCAAACATCTTCTTTATAATTTTTTAGTAGGTATCTGCGGATGTAAGCAAGATTTCACTCCAGATTCGTTTATTGAAACAACCATCGATGAGTTGAAAAATAAAATCGGCGATGAAAAAGTAATACTCGGTTTATCGGGTGGTGTTGATTCATCTGTTGCTGCAGTGCTTTTACACAAAGCAATTGGTAAAAACTTGCATTGCATTTTTGTTGACAACGGATTGTTAAGAAAAAATGAATTCGAAGAAGTTCTTGAATCTTATAAACACATGGGCTTAAATGTCAAAGGTGTTGATGCGAAAGAATTATTTTATACAGCATTAAAAGGTTTATCAGACCCTGAGTTAAAACGTAAAGCTATCGGTAAGGTATTTGTCGATGTGTTCGACGAAGCATCTCATCAAGTTGATAATGCGATGTGGTTAGCACAAGGTACTATATATCCCGATGTTATTGAATCGGTTTCAGTGAAAGGTCCTTCGGCAACTATCAAGTCGCATCATAACGTAGGCGGATTGCCAGATTATATGAAGCTGAAAGTGGTGGAGCCTCTAAACACTTTGTTCAAAGATGAAGTGAGAAGAGTAGGTACTAGCTTAGGCATCGATCCAAAAATCTTAAACAGACATCCTTTCCCTGGTCCTGGATTAGCGATCAGAATTTTAGGTGAAATCACTCCAGAAAAAATCGCTATCTTACAAGAAGCCGATGCGATTTACATAGATAATTTAAAGAGCTCTGGATGGTACGAAAAAGTATGGCAAGCAGGCGCAATCTTCTTACCAGTACAGTCAGTAGGGGTGATGGGTGATGAAAGAACCTATGAACACGTTATCGCAATTCGTGCCGTTGAATCGTTAGATGGTATGACTGCTGATTGGTCGCATTTACCTTATGATCTTTTAGCAAAAATATCGAACGATATCATCAATAAAGTTAAAGGGGTAAACCGAGTAGTATATGACATTAGTTCAAAACCTCCAGCTACTATTGAGTGGGAGTAAGAAATTTTTAATCAGTCTATTCATGCTTTGTCTTCTGCTGAACGTTTCGTTCGCAAAAGACAAAGCATATAAAATTGCATTGATATTACCTTTCAACTTTCATCAAGTCGAAGTTGAAACGGCCAATACTCAAG
>JBKCCA010000143.1:0-2182 GCA_046305595.1 bacterium | reverse complement strand
TAAAGGTGCATCACCCATTCTAATCACTACTAATCCTTGACTCGGCACCACATTGATTACTTGTCCGTTTTTACCTAAAGCCGCAAACAATTCACTCGGTGCATTTGGTAATATAGATCCATTGAAAACTAATTGTGAACTCGGTAACATAAAACTTGATTTACCATTCAACCACCATAAATAACCATATGCATTATTCAAATTCTGCGAGCTGTTGGTCATGGCTGTTTTATAATTTTGATCTGCTAAAACTGTATCAGCATTCCATATAAAATTATTCATTGCCAACAATCCGAATCGTGCCATCGATCGCGGAGTACTTACATAAACATTATTATATCCTTGTTTGATATACAAGCCGCCCATGCCAATTTTCGATTTGATATAGGTATTGCAAAACATGTTCAAACTTAATGAGCTTGAGTTCTCAATCACTTTATCTAATAGGGTATAAGGTGCATTGTGATAAGCCCAACGTGTATCTGGGGCTGTTAAACAGGTTAAACAATTTGGGTCTGTACAATCTTTATCAATGATAAAATCATTTAAGCCAGTAGTCATTTTTAATTGATGAATGATTTTGATTTTCGCTTCATCAATTGCAGAACAACTGGTAAAATTTTTACCAATGTATTTACTAGAAGTATCGTTGATGTTTAAGAATTTTTTCTCTTGTGCAATTCCTACTAGAACACTTGTTAAAGATTTACCTGCGGATGCCCAATACCATAAACTATCTTTCGTAAATGAACCGTAATATTTTTCTATGACTATTTTACCATTCTTCAATACGATGAATGCCTTACTATCATTAGCTCCTATATAATTCAATAAACTTTGTAAACTATCGTCGCACCAATTGATTTCTGAAAATGAAAGAGTACCCCAAGTAGAACTATTATTCGGAGGGAAATATATACTCTGCGCTTCTGACTTTTTAATGTTTAAATAAAAAGTCAGAAATGCTAAGAGATATATTATTTTTTTGATCACACTATAAAGTAAATGCTCTTGAAATATTAAAGCCTAAGCGCATTCCACCATCAGCCCATGAATCAGCTGTACGTGGTATAAATTGATTCTCTGTAATACCTAATGAATTGGTTAAATGTATTTGAAATACGTGTCCGCCTGTCTCTATATCTAATCCGATACCCATCGAATCATAATAGTCTGTACCACGTGTAAACTTGTTTAAACGCGCCATGTATTCAAATGTAATTGCTGCTCTCTTGGTGAATTTATATCGCCCTAAAAATCCGAGGGCATACGTATCATTTTGATCAGAGATTTTATCTACCTGATTAAAGTGTACCATACTCGGTGTTAATTGTATCGATAAATTCTCATTGAATTTTCTTGCAATCATTATCTGATGAGCGAAAGAATATCTTGAACTCGCATTCTTATATTTATCGATACCCGATATTAATGTTGCCGAGCCTTTTAAATTCGTATAATATGCACCACTGAAAACGGTAATGCTGATAGGCATAGAGTTATTATTATTCTGGCGTAACAATCTATATTTTAAATAACCATCATATGTTTTTTCGATAGATGTTCTACCTAAGCCTACTTGCAATCTACCATCATAGCTATACTCTAAACTCATGCGAATACTTGCACCTCCATCTAATCCCCAGAAATCGTAAGAGCCAGAGTTAAAGGGACCGAATCTATGAGCAATTCGAAAATCTAATGTTCTTTTACCACCTACCTCTATGGTATGTTGATTGATTAATCTTGTGCCTTTAAAGGTTGCTATTACGGGTTCTTTCTCATCAGTAGGGTTCATCTCCATTAACATTTGCATAGGGTCTGTCTCTTGTGCAAATGCAAGGCTTGAACTCATTAGCAATAAACTTGCAAAAATATGTTTGTATGAAATTCTCATCTTGATTTTTGATTAGGGGTTTTTACCAGTGCTTAACCATTTGTCGATTAATGCGATGTCGCATGGGTCAATAGTAGTTGTACTATTTTTAGGCATTTTACTCGCACCTGGCAAATGTTTGATTGACTTAACATACTTACCAGCTGCAATTGCAGCATCTATACCTGATATAGTTCCTAAATCATAAGAGCCACTTCCACTAGCATTATGACAAGCTCCATCATTTGCTCCACATCTGCTTTCCATTATAGGTTTTATTGTTCCAGTAAATGTTACACTTATTGT
>JBKCCA010000142.1:0-3072 GCA_046305595.1 bacterium | reverse complement strand
CAATAGGTGCAGCATCAGAGAGTGCAGCCTTCAATCATTTGTACGCACATGCATTTTACAAGGCCAGCTTATTTTTATCTGCAGGCTCTATCATTCATTTTTTGCATCATCATTACCATTATAAAAATGAAAAAGATGCACAAGATATACGCAATGCACAAGGTCTAATAAAACATTTACCGATTACATTCATCGCTTTTACTTTCAGCGCCGCATCATTGATAGGTATACCATTGTTCAGTGGTTCCTTTTCAAAAGATGCAGTGATACTCGAGGTGTTTGATTTTAGTATTTACCAAGGAAGTCTACTCTTAGAAACATTCGCCATACTCAATTTAGCGACTGTCTTTTTAACTGCGCTGTATATGTTCAGGGTGTATTGGTATTTATTCTTGAGGAGTAGAGAGAAGATAAATACGAAAATAGAAGAATCGAAAATCGTAAAGTTCGTATTGCTGTTATTGATACCTTTTAGCATTATCAATATTTCAGCAATCAAGAATACTGCACATACAGGCATCATTGCAGATAATATTTATTTTATACTCAATGCACTTTTTGCTTTAGCATTTTATATTATTTATACCTACTACAAGAAAGAGCGTACTGCAAATAATTTTATATTTAAATTAAGTGCAAACGAATTATACATCGATACCTTTTATCAAAAAACGATTGTCAAATTAGTAATGCTTTTTGCCAATGCAATAAAGTATTTTGATAGAGTGATTGTTGATGGTATTGTTAATCAATCAGCTAACGTAACAGTTTTCATTGCAAAGATTGCCGATGGTATCGATCGACACATCGTCGATGCACTTGTCAATAACATTGCATTATTAGCAAAACGTATTGGTGATTTAATTAGAGCATTTCAAAAAGGTAAGGTGCAATCGTATTTTGCACTTTCTGTTTTTATATTATTTATTATCATATTGATTTTAAAAGCATAAATATCTGATGGATATATTATCGATAATTATTTTTCTGCCACTCTTAGCAACGCTAGTCATTGCCTTGCTACCGAATGCATTTGAAAATCAGTTTAAGAATATCAACTTAACGGTTTCCATTATACAAGTGATTCTTGCATTCAGCATGATCTCTTCTTTCGATGCCAATGCAGGCTTTCAATTTGTGAAGCAGATCGACTGGATACACCTTGACTTAGGCAGTATCGGTGCCCTGAACATTGAGTATCACATCGCAGTAGATGGCTTATCGATGTCATTGATTTTATTATCAGCCATTGTTATGTTGATCGCATCAGTATCATCATTCGAAATCAAAACTAAACTCAAATCATACTTCGTATTGTTCGGTATATTGAACATGTCGGTGATGGGAGTGTTTGTAGCGATGGACTTTTTCTTGTTCTACATATTCTACGAGTTAATGTTATTGCCTTTGTATTTCTTAATTGGTATATGGGGTGGCTCGAATCGAGAATATGCATCAATCAAATTTTTCTTGTACACATTATTCGGTTCGGTATTTATTTTATTGGTGATGTTAGGTTTGTACTTCTCAGTCGCAAATCCTGTTGATGGTTCGCATAGCTTCAACATGCTACACATGATGGATGCGAAGAACTACATCAAAGATTCATTCCTTGGTCCGTATTCTGAATACGCTAGCATCTTCGGTTACTCAAGTAGATTCTTAGCCTTCATAGTTTTGTTTGTAGGCTTTGCCATTAAAGTACCCATCGTACCTTTTCATACTTGGTTACCCGATGCACACGTTGAAGCGCCAACACCAGTATCTATTATACTTGCAGGCATTCTCTTAAAAGTAGGAGCCTATGCAATCATCAGAATTTGTTATGGCATTTTCCCTGATGCAGCGATTCATTTCTCATATTGGGTAGCATTACTTGGTACCATCTCTATTATTTATGGTGCATTGAATGCATTAGCAGCCGATGATTTAAAACGGATGATAGCTTATTCATCAGTATCACACATGGGCTTTGTATTGATCGGTGTTGCATCACTCACATCCGAAGGAATGAACGGTGCGATCTATCAATTATTCTCACACGGAATTTTATCGGCGATGTTATTTTATTTAGTCGGCATTATTTATAACAGAGTGCATGATCGTGAGATCGCCAACTTCAGAGGCTTATCGCAACAAATGCCGAAGTACAGTGTGTTTGTGATAGTGGCATTTTTTGCGTCATTAGGATTACCAGGTTTCTCTGGATTCATTGCAGAAGTTTTCACATTATTAGGAGCATTTAAATCGTATTCACAAAATGCAATGGTGCCACAGTGGATGGCGGTAGTATCAGCATTTGGTATACTCTTGGGGGCTTCGTATTTTCTGTGGACGATTCAAAGAATGTTCTTCGGTGAAAAAAGTTTTAAGTTAGCCGACTGGACAATCCAATTAAAAGATTTAACAACAGTAGAGTGGTTGGTCTTAGTACCATTGAGTTTAATCACATTATTCATTGGCGTTTATCCGGCTTATTTATTTGATATGAGTAATGCGGATGTTAACGTCTTTATAAACGATGTGCTTTCGAAAGGCTATCAATATTTAGCAAATACAATACAATTGATTAAGTAATGGATATTTTAAAACTAATAAGTTCAACACAAAATAGCATGGGCTCCATACTACCTGAAATGGTATTGCTCATTGGCTTTGTTGTGGCATTAGTTTTCGATTTATTTTTTAAGAATAAAAATTCAATCGTTGTAATCGGCTTTTTGACATTAGTGTCGAATTTAATTTTATGCATCATCCGTCTAAAAAATGATTTGCCTGATGTAGATTATAAATTGTTCAACGATTTTTTATTGGTTGATACAACAGGTCTAGTATTCACAGTCATCATAGCTGCTATCTCGGTCATCACTTATCTGCCATTTTTAGTTAAGAGAGAGCAGTATCATTTAAAACCAGAGATATTTTATCTATTACCGATTTTAGTTTTATCGGCGCAGTTCATGGTATTCTCAAATCATTTATTGATGATGTATTTGAGTGTTGAATTTGTTTCTATACTTTCTTATATATTGATTGCGTATGATATCAGAAATCAAGAGAGGGCTGAAGCAT
>JBKCCA010000141.1:0-5533 GCA_046305595.1 bacterium | reverse complement strand
TGTCAACACGGAATGTAACGTTGTATTTTGGAATCGGGTTAGTTGGGCATACATCACATGAACCGAAGCAGAAGTTAGTTAAAATAGTATCAGTAGTGATGTTTGAAATAGCACGATTACCGTTTACGTTACATGCACTTGGTACTGATTCAGCACCAGGCCAATCGTTATCATTAACAAATTTGTATTCTGTACCACCTGCATTTGACACATAACCTAAGTATTCGTATGTATTACCACCGAAACCCCCATTACCTGTGTAATTAACCATTTGTGATTTTGCAGGATCCCAGCCTTGAAAAGCACCAGCTACATGAACGCCATCAGCGTTTACTGTTTGGTTTTTCATGTTTACTCTGAAACGAACTAGTTTCATTCCAGCAGGAGCATTACCACCAAATGCAATAGCATCTAATACTAATGTATCAGTAGCTGTTGTTTTTTTAATGTATGTCCAACGGTTTGAGTTACCACCACCAACTTGTGAAGCTGTAGGTACGTTTTCTCCACCTGGCCAATCATTATCGTTGATGAATTTGAATTCATATGCAGTGCTATCTTTTAAATCTAACACAACAGTATAAATACCATCTAAATCTGGGTCAGTTAATGTAATTGCACTTGGTGACCAGTTTACTAATGATGGGTTTTCATCGATGTTGTCATAATTGACATCTTTAAAGTTACCGGCCATGTGTACGCCGTTTGCACTTACAGTTACTCCCGACATATTAACTCGGAACATAACTTTACGTGCTTGTGTGCTTAGGGTTAATGCTGCAAGCACTACTAGTAGTAAAATTTTTCTCATAACAGTGTATTTAATAAATAATTTGAATGAAATTAAGAGGTTTTTTTATATAAAACAAATTTAAGTGTAATTTTTACACTATCTATAATTATTCTAAAAGTGTATTTTTTACACTTTCTTGTTTTTTTTAGACATTTTTTTTTAAATTGCATTTATGTTTTTACTAAAAAAAGGCCTTTATTTTAACTTATTAATAGTTTTGAGTTTTATCTGTCTGAATACATCTTCAGCCCAGGTAGTTACTTTAAACCCGACATTTGCAAATCAAAATCAACAGGTAACTGTATTTTTTGATGCAAGTAAAGGAAACAGGGCTTTATTGGGTCAATCTGCAGTATATGCTCATACTGGAGTAATCACTAATCTTAGTAGTTCTGCAACCGCTTGGCGACATGTTCAAGGTAATTGGGGAACTGATGATGCAAAAGTTAAAATGACCAATTTAGGTAATAATTTATTTGCAATTAGCTATTCTTCAATAAGGAATTTTTATAATGTGCCAACTTCAGAAAATGTTCTCAAGTTGGCATTTGTTTTTAGAAATCAATCTGGTAGTATAGTAGGTAGAGAAGCAGATGGTTCAGATATTTTTGTGGAGATTTCTGATGGCTCTTTTCAATCTAGAATTGAAACTTCAAATGCTCAGGTTTTATTAACATCCGAAGAATTTAATATTAAAGCAATTACTTCTCAAAAAGCTAGCCTGAAATTATTTAGAAATGGTACATTAATTCAATCAATAGCTGATGACTCTGTTTTGAATTTCAATGTGCCTGCAAATACATTAAGTGCCAATAAGTACACCTATGTTTTTGAAGCTTTTAAAAATGGTAATTTTTTTAGAGACACTATATATATGGTATATAGAACTTCTCCTGCAATTGCTCAAGCACCTTTAGGTACAAGAGATGGAATAAATTATATTAACGATTCAACTGTAATACTACAGCTTCATGCACCATTCAAAGAGTTTATATATATTGTTGGTGACTTTAATAATTGGGAAATGAATCCGGATTATTACATGAAAAAATCACCATCAGGACAAAAATTTTGGTTGCAAATAAATCAATTAACTAAGGGGGTAGATTATAGATTTCAATATTATATTGATAAAGAACAAATAAAAATTGCGGACCCATATGCTGAGAAATTATTAGACTCATACAATGATCCATTTATACCAAGTACAACTTACCCTGATTTAACACCCTTCCCTGTTGGTAAAGCAACAGAATATGTTTCAGTTTTAAATACTGGTAAAGAAATTTTCAATTGGCAACACTCTAATAGTTTTGTAAAACCAGCCGTAGAAAAATTATTTATTTATGAATTATTAGCAAGAGATTTTGTTGCAAAACATGATTTTCAAACGATAAAAGATACCCTTGATTATTTACAAAAGTTAGGTGTTAATGTTATTGAATTAATGCCAGTGAATGAATTCGAAGGAAACGAAAGTTGGGGTTATAATCCCTCTTTCTATTTTGCTCTCGATAAATATTACGGTACTAAAGAATCTTTCAAAGCCTTTGTAGATGAGTGTCACAGAAGAGGTATGGCAGTGGTGATTGATATGGTGTTGAATCATTCATTCGGACAAAGCCCTATGGTGAGAATGTATTTTGATAAAGCGACAGGTAAGCCAACTGCGCAGAACCCCTGGTTTAATCAGAATGATATGCATCCGTTTGGGGTAGGTTACGATTTTAATCATGAAGCACAAGTAACTAAAGATTTTGTTGATACAGTTTTGAAATTTTGGTTGACAGAATATAAGGTTGACGGATTTAGATTCGATTTGTCTAAAGGCTTTACTCAAAAAAATACGGGCACAAACGTTGGTGATTGGGGAGAATATGATGCCGGTAGGATTGCAATTTGGAAACGCATATATAATAAGGTTAGATCTTATGATGCGAATGCTTATTTAATATTAGAACATTTTGCAGAAAATTCAGAAGAGAAAGAATTGTCAGATTACGGATTTATGTTTTGGGGGAATTCAAATGCTGCATTCAATGAGGCAACTATGGGTTATATCTCTAATAGTAATTTATCAGGCATAGATTATAAAAATAGAAATTGGAATAATGCACATTTAGTTGGCTATGCAGAAAGTCACGATGAAGAAAGATTGATGTATAAAAATTTGCAATTTGGTAATTCATTAGGTTCTTATAATACAAAAGATTTAAATACTGCATTAAAAAGATTAGAAGCTGCAATGTGTTTTTTAATTCCTTTACGCGGACCTAAAATGATATGGCAGTTTGGTGAGCTTGGATATGATTATTCAATTGATTTTAATGGTAGAGTAGGGAATAAGCCAATACGTTGGGATTATCTAACAAATGCAAATAGAAAAAGAGTATATGATGTAGTATCAAATTTAGCTTGGTTAAAAAATAATCATGAATCGTATTCAAAATCAACTTATGTTTTCAATACTGGTTCAGCAGTTAAATTGTACAAAGTAAATGATAGCACAATGAATACAGTTTGTGTAGCAAACTTTGCAGTTAGAACCGACTCTATTGCACCAGTATTTCAACATACAGGTTGGTGGTATGATTTCTTTTCTGCAGATTCAATTTTAGTTTCTGATGTTCAACAAAAAATAATTTTAGCACCGGGTACCTATAAATTTTATACTGATAAAAAGCTAAATGCACCGAATGTAATAACTGGTATTTCTACACAGCGTATTATTGATGAAGTAAAAGTTTATCCGAACCCAGTTCATCAAGAAATAAACATTGAATGGAAAAATAAATCAAGAGAAAATTTAAGTATTCAACTTTTTGATTTAACAGGTAGAAAAGTGTTTGAAAAAAACATCACTAATGAATACAATTCATCATCATCTGATATATTAATTAAAGTAGATGAAATGCATGTAAACAAAGGCACTTATATATTAAAAGTAAATAACGGAAAAGAAACAAGTCAAACGAAAATTATAATCCTATAACAAACATGAAGAGAAATTTACTCTTATTGATTTTCTTGCTCTTTAGTACAAGTATGTTTGCCCAAAGCATACGTGGAAAAATTACAGACGGCAATAAAGAAGTTGTCGCCGGAGCAACTGTCATAGTAGAAGGTACAAATGTAGCTTCTATAACAGACGCCTTGGGTAACTATACCTTAAATAATTTGAAACCTGGTAAGTACAAAATTAAAGTAAGCTTATTAGGTTATAGAACTGTTTTTAAAGTAGTTGAATTGGGTACTCAAAATGCAACATTTAATTTTAGTGTGGCAGAAGAAAGTAAAAACTTACAAGACGTAGTTGTCGTAGGTTATGGTACAAAGTTAAGAAGAGAAGTTACGGGTTCAATCGCAAGTTTGAATGCGAAAGAACTAAATGACTTACCTGTACCAAGTTTTGAATCTGCATTGCAAGGTAAATTACCCGGTGTGCAAGTTACTACTGGTAGTGGTATAGCTGGTTCTGCTGCAGTAATTCGTATTAGAGGTATTGCTTCTATTTCAGCTGGTGGTGACCCATTATATGTTATTGATGGAATTCCAATTACTCAAGATTATTTCTTGAGAGGTAATTCAGGTGCTGCCAATAATAATCCATTAGCTGCAATAAACCCTGATGATATTGAATCGATAGATATCTTGAAAGATGCAGCAGCAAATGCTATTTATGGTTCACGTGGTTCTAATGGTGTTGTATTGATTACAACAAAGAGAGCAAAGAAAGGTACAAACGTAAGTTATACTGGTAGTGTAGGTACATCTCAACCTACTGCTTTGCCTAATATGTTGAACAACGAACAATTTTTACAATTGTATCAAGAAGCATATGAGAATGATGGTGGTGTCGGACTTGCGCCTTTACCTAACAATATAAGTTGGGATGATGCAAGAAAAACAAATACCGATTGGGTTGATTTAACAACGCGTACAGGTATTAAGCATAGCCATAACGTTGGTGTTTCTCGTGGCGGTAAAAACTTTTCTATTTTAGGTAATATCAGTTATGGTAAGAATGAAAGTTTCTTGGTAGGTAATAGCTATGATAGAACCTCATTCAGAATTAATGGAGATGCAAGACCTACTAAAGATTTAAAACTTGGATTCTCTACCTCACTGTCAAGTGGTATTAATAACCGAGTAAACACTGCATGGGCAGGTGGATTAGGTTCAGCTATGTCAACAGCTTTACCAATTTTCCCTGTATATAATCCCGATGGTACTTTCTTTACCGGTGGTGATAACCCGGTAAGAACTCAAGAATTAAAAAAATGGAGATCACAAGAATATAGAAGTATTAATGGTATCAATGCAGAATATTTAATCAACGATAGACTAAGTGTAAATGCTAATGCAAATTTAGATTATATGACTATTAATGATGATGAATATTCTCCAAAAGAATTGATATTATCAAATCATGCTGGTTCTGCTAATCGTAATGAAGTAAATACAAGAAATTATAATTACTTCTTTCAATTGAATTATGATGTGAAGTTGCCTGTCGGACATAAATTAAAAGCGATGGGTGGATATGAGTTTCAAAAATCACGTTCATTCTTTAGAAATAAATTTGCTAATGGTATGACAGGTGGTTTCTACGAACCAGATGCAAAAGTTGATGATTCGTTGTATACTTATAATGAGTCTTTAACAACTTCAAATGAATGGAAATTCAATAGTTATTTCACTAGATTATCATACTCATATAACAATAAATTATTCTTAGAA
>JBKCCA010000140.1:0-1433 GCA_046305595.1 bacterium | reverse complement strand
GATGTCTATCTATATCCCTCAGATATTGAAGGAATAGTACCTAAGGGTAATAGTAATGAAGATAGCTTGTTACTTGTGCAATCATATATTGAAAACTGGGTTCGACAGACTTTATTGATAAAACAAGCAGAAGAAAATGTTGACATAGATTTAGAAACAATAGATCAACAATTAGAGAACTATAAAAGCTCATTATTGATATATGCTTATGAACAGCAGTTGATCGCTCAAAAGCTCGACACAACTGTTACTGCTAACCAAATAAAGTCATACTACGAAGCAAATAAAGAAAACTTCGAATTAAAGAAAACAATTCTAAAAGCTTCATATATAAAATTACCTAAAAATTCAATTAGAATTGAGAATGCAATAAAGTGGTTTAAATCAAATAAAGAAAAAGATAAAAGAGAATTAGAAACATATTGCATGCAGTTTTCGCCAGACTATATTTTAGTTGATACTAGCTGGTTATATTATGATCAATTATCAGAAGTTATACCATTAGATAGACTATCTGAGAGCTCTGTTTTGCAAAATAATAATTACATTCAAATAAGTGATAAAGACTTTATTTATCTTGTAAAAGTTAAAACCTTCATGTATAAAGAAGATATTTCGCCACTCGAGATAGAGGTTGATAATATAAAAAACATTATCATCAACAAACGAAAAGTTGAGATGATTGATAAGATGGAGAATGAAGTTTATAAAAATGCTAGAGATAATAATGATATTGAAATATTTAAATCAGAATAAACATGCGTAAATTTTTTATTGTATTGGTGCTATTGATTGGAGTGAAATTTACTGCATTTTCACAAGGCAAGTTAGCTGATAAAATTGTAGCTGTATTAGGTGAAAGTATAATTCTTCAATCAGATGTTGAAGGGCAGTATGCACAATATGTTGCTCAGGGATATAAGCAAGATGATAATTTAAAATGTCAAATTTTAGAGGCTTTGCTTACTCAAAAGCTATTGCAGAATCAAGCACAAATTGACAGTTTGGAAATCAATGAATCACAAGTTGAAGAAGAACTTAATAGAAGACTTAAATATTTTATGTCGCAAATAGGTTCTCAAGAAAAACTTGAGCAGTTTATTGGCAAATCTATCTTAGAGTTTAAAGATGAATTAAGAGAAGATGTAAGAGCTGTAATTATGGCTCAAAATATGCAAGCTGAAATTACAAGAGGAATTACAGTTACTCCTAACGAAATCAAAAAGTTTTATGAAGAAATACCTAAAGATAGTTTACCTTATTTCAATAAAGAAATTACTGTTGGCGTAATTATTAAGAAACCAGATTTAAGTCAAAAGTCGAAACAAGAAACTAAAGAGAAATTAGAAGCATTGCGTCAAAGAGTAGCAAATGGTGAAGACTTTGCAACCTTAGCTATTTTGTATTCACAAGACGGCTCTGCAAAAAATGGT
>JBKCCA010000139.1:0-1270 GCA_046305595.1 bacterium | reverse complement strand
GCATTTAGCTGTACTTAGCACTGGCATTCAATTGCCTGTTAGTAAAACCGGATATCAAAAGCTGAAAGATATTTTAGGTATGTAATTAATCTTTATGTGCTGCTCTACTTAATCGATCATTTATAGCTTTGCCGATAGTTTCATTAGGAAACTTTTCAGCAATTATAAAATCAACATCCATTTTATCAAGTTCTCTTAGCACTGCAAATAATTTTGAAGCGGCTTCATATAAATTAGAATCTTTTGACAATAAAATCTGTTGACTCTCGGGTAATAATGGTGAATATTTATTAAATCTAATTGCTTTCGTTCTTTTAGTAACATCAGGCAAATTAACAAACTCTTCAAAAATAATTTTATGTGACGTGGCATAATGTCTTTTCATCATACCTGGCGCTAAAACATTATCAGAAATTAATAAATCTTCAATCTCTTCATTTAAGCACTCTTCAATTTGCTCTTTACTTATAGCACCTAATCTTAGTAATCGAACCTTATCTCTACTTAAATCTACAATGGTAGATTCTAAACCTATTGTACAAGGTCCGCCGTCTAATACATATTTTATTTTTTTAGAAAGCTGGTCTTCGACATGTTGTGCGGTAGTCGGACTTACATATTCAGAAGGGTTTGCACTTGGTGCTGCTAAAGGAAAATCTAATTGCCTTAACAGCTCTAATGTCATCTCATGATTAGGTATACGAATAGCAACTGTATCATTACCTGCAGTAATAATATCGGGTATCATATCTGATTTCTTAACCACGTACGTTAATGGACCAGGAGAAAATTTATGCGCAAGTTTTAAAAGTTTATCAGATAAATGAATACCCCAAGACTCAAATCTTTCGATGCTATTACTGTGAATTATTAATGGATTAAATTGTGGTCTATTTTTTACTTCATATATTTTTAAAACTGCTCTATTGTCAAATGCATTTGCTGCTAAACCATAAACTGTTTCAGTTGGTATAGCTACCACATCAGATCTTAAAAATAATTTTTTAGCAAAAGTAATATCAGTACCAATCATTATTAATGAGCTTCTAACCAATTATTCCCCACTCCAACTTCCACAAGAATTGGAACATTTAATTTTATTGCATTTTGCATTTTCTCACGCACTAATGCTTTCATCTCTTCTACTTCTGATTTATGCACTTCAAAAACTAATTCGTCATGTACTTGCATGGTCATTTTTGAATTTAATTTTCTTGCATTTATTTCATTAAAAATATTAATCATTGCATACTTAATCATATCAGCAGCT
>JBKCCA010000138.1:0-2068 GCA_046305595.1 bacterium | reverse complement strand
CTATTAATCCGGCTAATAAACCTGAGGCTGCACCACCAGCGATTGAATTATTTCTATTTGCTTTGAGTTTAATATTAGGGAGAGCTAATATTAAAATAGAGAATAAACTTAAAAAGAGACCTATATAAAGCTCTGCGTTTTTGTTGTCTAAGTAATTACTTAGAACAGCACCTGTAATAACAAATATTACACTAGGTATACCAATCCAGATTATTAATTTTTTATCTAATCCTTCTTTGAATAAACTGATTTTTGAAGCATTGCTAAACAAATGAAACATTGCAGTGATGCCAAGTACAGTATGGAAGTCGAAATAAAAATTAGCCAGTGGCACAAAGAATAACGATGAGCCGAAACCTCCTATAGTTCCAATAATTTCAGCGAGAAAAGCTAAAACATAAAATATTAAATAGGAGAGGTTGTTCATATATTATTCGAATTTGGAGTGATATTCCCTTTCTAATTTTTCTCGATGATCAGGATGTGCAATATTAATCAAAGCTTTAGCTCTTTGTTCTAAATTTTTACCAAATAGATATGCAACACCAAATTCTGTTACTACATAATGTACATGCCCGCGTGTTGTAACTACCCCTGCACCAGGTTTTAAGTTAAACACAATCTTAGATTCTCCTTTATTAGTGACAGAAGGTAAAGCGATGATAGGTTTACCACCATCTGAAATTGCAGCAGCACGCATAAAATCCATTTGTCCGCCTATACCCGAATACATTCTATTGCCTATTGAATCAGCACAAACTTGTCCGCTTAAATCAATTTCTAATGCCGAGTTAATGGCTGTAACTTTGGAATTTCTATAGATAACTAATGGAGTATTGACGTATGAAACATCGCGCATTTTTACGAGCGGATTATCATTAAGGAAGTCGTAAACTTTTTTACTTCCGTAAGCAAAGGTTGATACAATTTGATTTTTATCGATCGTTTTTTTAGCACCTGTAATAGCACCTTTTTCAAACAAACCGATTAAACCATCAGAGAACATTTCGGTATGTATACCTAAATCTCTATGATTGCCTAAGCAAGAAAGCACTGCATCTGGTATCGCACCTATACCCATTTGTAAACAAGCACCATCTTCGACTAGTTCTGCTACATTTTTACCAATATTGGTTTCTATTTCGCCAATATGATTTGGGTGAGTAACAGGTAATTCATCATTGCATTCAACTCCGAAATGTATTTTTGATTGATGTATCATACCATCACCATGTGTTCGAGGCATGTTATGATTTATTTGTGCTATAACAATTTTAGCAGTTTCTACAGCAGCCAATGTGGTATCAATAGAAACGCCTAAACTACAATAGCCATGGCTATCTGGAGGTGATACATGAATTAGGGCAACATCAATCGGTAAGATGTTTTTTCTAAAAAGCATGGGTACTTCTGATAAGAAAATCGGAATAAAATCTGCGCGATTATCGTTTACTGCTTTTCTAACATTAGCACCGATAAAGAAAGCATCAACTTTAAAATGACCTTCCATTTCTGGTGCTGCATAAGGAGCCTCACCTTCAGTATGAAGATGTACGATGTTAACATTGTGTAATTCATCTTTGCGATTACACATTGCTTTAATTAATATTTGAGGGGCTGCCGCTACGCTATGAATAAATACTCTATCGTTTGATTTGATTTGTTTAACTGCCTCATCGGCGCTGGTTATTTGCATAAGATTGTACTAAGTATTAAGTATTAAGTACAAAGATAGGGAAAGGGATTGCATTAAAATATGTCGAAAGTCATAAGTCGTATGTCGTACGTCGAAAGTCGTATGACATAAGACTTACGACCTATGACCTATAGCTTAATTTGCAAGGCTAGCTGAAACATTGAGTTCTTTGATTTATTCAATGACTCAAGTTCTTTAAAACCGTGAATGTATCTAATAGATGCACCAATTTTCCATACGTTTACAGAGGTGCCAATAACTGCAGACAGGTCTGATTTCTCGAATGTTGGCATTGCTGGTAAGTTATTGAGGTCACTGGTTTCTATTGAGTTGAGGAGAATAGAATACTGCGGACCTGCATCAACTGTAATG
>JBKCCA010000137.1:0-6162 GCA_046305595.1 bacterium | reverse complement strand
ATGCCAGAGATAACATTAAATACTACTTCTACTTATCGTGATTTAATTGAGTTTATTCAAAGTGAATTAAATAATATTGGCATAAAAGCAAAGGTAGAAGTACATCAAGGTTCAAGTCTAAGAGAGCTGATTGCTAAAAACAATGTGAACTTTTTCAGAGGTTCTTGGATCGCCGATTACCCCGATGCAGAAAATTATTTAGCAGTATTCTATTCTAAAAACTTCGTGCCTAACGGTCCGAATTATACTCATTACTCTAACAAAAAGTTTGATGCATTATTCGAAAAATCATTTTACGAGAACAACGATAGTATACGTTATAGAATGTACCAAGACATGGAGAACATGGTATTAGAAGATGCACCAATGGTTATTTTATACTATGATCAATCGGTAAGGTTATTACCTAAAAACGTAAAAGGCTTACCTAGTAATGCATTGAATATCTTAGACCTTAAGCGAGTATATAAAGATTAAAATCTACTTTCAAGCATTTTATAGAATTGAGATTTAGTATCTGCTTTATTCTCCCAATCGTATTGTGTAAAACAAGTAGCGCAAAGATAGAAATCAACTTCTTCCATAGAATCGAGAGTGGCAAGGTGTGCAATGACTTTATTAAAATCTTTTTCATCACCGTTAAATAACTGTTGAATGAATAATATTTTTTCATTCAAAGAAAATGTCAATTCACGATTAAAGTAATTGTTTTTAAGAGTATCGGCTATAGAGTGTTCTTTGACTTGAGCGCTTAATTTTTGATGAAGTGTTTGTTCTTCAGAAATAGATTCTTCAACAGGTTTTTGTGTTTGCACTTCAGAAATATGCATATGCAAATCATCCATACTATTTAAATGATCTAAAGTAGGTTCAACAATAACTTGTTCAGGCATTATATTAGTCACTACTTCATTTTCAGCTTCTAACAAATATCTTTTGAGTAAAGCCGATTGCTCGGTTAAGTATCGAATATTCGATAAATAATTTTCAACTTCTAATTCAGTAATTTTATAATCATTTCTTAACCATGAGCTAGTAATCTGCTGTAACTCATCAGTAATGATTGCTATTTTATCGATGTATACCTGTTTGTTCATATTTAATTCTTAGTGTAAATATACATTATTGCAATTCAGTTTAGAATATTTTTGTATTTTCAAGCATTAAATTACTATGAGCTTATTTAACGAACCATTTCAAAGAAAGCAATTAAATAGAGGCAGTATTGAAGTAATCTGTGGTTCAATGTTTTCTGGTAAGACAGAAGAATTGATACGAAGATTACGTAGAGCTGAGATTGCAAAATTTACAGTTGAAATTTTCAAGCCTGCTGTTGATACTCGTTACGATGATAAAGCCATAGTTTCTCATGATTTAAATTCCATACAATCAACACCAGTAACTAGCTCAGAGTCCATTTTATTATTGTCAAACAACGTTCAAGTGGTGGGTATAGATGAGGCACAATTTTTCGATGACGAATTACCTTCGGTATGTGTAAAATTAGCAGCGAAAGGTATTAGGGTAATAGTAGCGGGATTAGATATGGATTATTTGGGTCAACCCTTCGGACCAATGCCCAATTTAATGGCGATAGCAGAGTATGTCACAAAAGTTCAGGCAGTATGTGTACAGTGTGGTAATTCAGCAAGTCACTCCTATCGTAAAATCGAAAACGATAATCAGGTGATGTTGGGTGAGAAAGAGAGTTATGAGCCGAGGTGCAGGATATGTTTTAATCTGGCGAAGTAGTACTTTTCACGTATTCCGTATTCCGTATTCCGTATTCCGATGTACAATTTTGGAGCTGGTCACGATTGTGAGTTTGAATTAAATTGTCATTTATAATTTAAATAAATAAGGGCGGATTATATCCGCCCTTACAATTATAAGAAATATGGTAGTGTGACTTCTAGTTACTAGTCACCAGTTACTAGTCTTATTCTATCACCAATTTCTCAACAACCTTACCTTCCTTCGAATCAACCGTAACCATGTAAACGCCGCTTGGCAATTTGCAGTCGTTGATTAAGAAGGTATCGTTTAAGCCTGTGAATTCTTTAGTGTATAGCACACTTCCTAAGATATTAACGATAGAAACTTTAGCGTTCATTAATTCTTTCGGAGTAGCGATGCTGAATAAATCTTTTGCTGGGTTCGGGTAAACGATAGCTGATAATTTAGCTTGGTTATTTTCGATACCAAGAGAAGTAACAAACTGATCGTACTTAGCTTGAGCAGCAACAGCACTTGCAGTTAAATCTGCTAAGTCATCACCTGCAATAATTGCTAATGATAATAATGCAGTTTCACCTGTATTTAAATTATACGGTCCAGCGCCGATTGAAAACATTGCATCAAGTCCTGGTGCTGTCGTTCCATACGAAGTATTTACTATACCACTCGAAAGTGTTAAATATTTTTCAGCAATTGAATAACCACCTTCTTGAGGGTCACCTGGTACATTATACGATTGACCATAGTAAGAAGGGTTAACATTTGTATTTAAAATTTTCACAGCTGCCATTGGTTCACCTGTATTAAAGGTAGAGCAATAAGCCATGCGTAATAAAGTGTCGTAAACAATTTTATTTGCTGCTGAATTTACAATATCCCAATCGAAGAACATACCTGCAAAAATATTATTAAGAGCAGATGCATTATTGTTTTTGATTCTGTATTCAGCTATAAAGTATTTATCATTTGGTGCAGTAGCCCAAGCTAATTCACGATGTTTAACAGTAATGTTCATCGGATTTGTACTTGCTGCATCGTTGAATTCACCTGCAGAGAAGAAGTCTACACCATTTGCAAATACACGTTTAATTCTTTCAGTTGAAGTAAAATGATTATCAGGCGTAGCAGTTTCTGATCTTGCATTATTTGAAACTTGTGTGTTCGATGCTGCAACCATAAATGATGCTTCGTACAACATGCTTTGACCATTGTAAACCACACCAAGTCCGCCAGTAGCATCACCATTTCTATAACCTATTCTACCATTACCTGTTGCAGTACTTGCAATTTGATTCACATTGATATTGATAGCAGTAATATTTAATTCAATTTCTATGTATTCATTATCTACATATGTACCATCCGTATAAGTAATTTTAACAGGAACAACTTGGTTTTCAGTAGCAGTAGGTTTGATAAATATTTTAAAGTTTGAGACTAATTTAGATTGTAATGTATTTATTGCACCTGCATTTTGACTAGCATTTACAATTGTAATTGCCGAACTAGTTGATGAAATAGTTACTTGTAAATTACTTGTATTCGCTAAATAATTAATTAAATCTAATGTCATGGTAATGGTATCATTAGGTAAGAATGATCCATTATTATTGTCCATTAATGAAATTTGTTTAGCACGTATTGATGGTGAAGAAACAGTTAATGCTTTATAAACATTTAATCTTCCTTTTCCAATTTTATCTCTGAAAGCATTGTTCAATGAGTTAATATCATCAGCAGTAACTCTTAGTTGTTCTCCAACTTGCATAGGAGTAAAGTTCGGGAACTGAGCTTTTACTAATGCTGCAGCACCAGCAACTATTGGCGATGCCATTGAAGTACCATCGTATGAATTATATCCATCGTTAAAAGTAGTGCTATATATACTACTTCCTGGAGCAATAATATCTACCCAATATCCGAAGTTTGAAAAATTAGATTTTCTATCTGAAGATGTTGAAGAAGCTACAGCTAATACACCTCTAAATGCTGAAGGATAATGATTGATTTGTGAACCATTATTACCAGCAGCTGCTACTACTAATGAACCTTTCGAAATAGCATAGTCAATTGCATCTTGACCTAACTGTCCGCCGCCTGAACCACCCCAAGAACAATTAATCACCTGTGCACCATGGTCAGCTGCATAAACAATACCTTCGTAACCTGTGTATATACCATTATCATATGGGTCAGGCGTACACTTTACAAATAATAATTTACTTTTAAATCCGACACCTGCAATACCCACTCCATTATCTGCAACTGCAGAAGCATCACCACCTACGTGAACACCGTGATCATTACCACCAGATTTTACACTAGGGTCACCATCCGGAACTACATTTGAAGAACTCGCACCCATAAAATCCCAACCTTTGAAATTATCTACATATCCATCGTTATCATTATCTAATCCGTCGATCGGATCAGCATAATTATATTTAACATTTGCTGCTAAATCGGGGTGATCTAAATCGCCACCAGTATCGATGATACCAATTACAACACTTGTATCTCCCTTGTTAACATTCCATGCTTCATAAGCTTTGATAATTTTTTGGTAATAGTTTTTACCACTTAATGTATCAGGGTCATTCGGAATATATGAAGTTCTGTAGATGTATGAAGGTTCTGCATAAACTACTTCTTCTAATTTTAAAAATTCATTGATAACATCTTCAATAGGAATGTTCGCAGTGTATTTGATTTTATAAATACCAGATAAATCTCTAACCACATCAACCGATTGACCTCTTTGAGTGCTAGGCTTTGAGTTAGGGAACATCTGATTAGAAGATTCTGCTCCAATCTTTTGCATTAAATTATTTATAGCATCTACACCAATAGATGAACGCTGTAAAGAACTCTTGTATTTAGAATCTATTTTTACAACTACCGTATTCGGCATGTAATCTTTCTCTGTTACACCTTCGTTAAATTTGAAAGCCTTTTTCTCATATCCCGCAAACTTATATTTAAGTTTACCAGACATAGGTTGATCAGCAAATGAGTTAGTCACTTGCAATGTTGCAGTAATTATACCGGCAACAATAAATGATTTTTTAATTAAGTTCATTTTTAGTTTATAGAGATTATTTATTGTACAACTGTTGGTTTGATATTACAATTTTTCTTGACCCATTCTAAATCAAATTCTTTGAGCTCCCTCCTTTTCCCATCCACAATATAATACTCTTCAAAATTTGTACCAGGTCCGGGCATGCGGTTTTGAATCCATTCTTCTGGACAAATTTTTAATAAATTTGAATTGCTATTAACAGTATTTTTTTTGCATTTGCAAGAGTAAAGAAAGAGGGTAACAATAGCTAAGAATAGTATTCGCATAAAGTTTATTTCAAACTACAAGATATCAATTTATTTCCAATTTGTATTATGCTTAGATTACTTCGGATGGATAAAACAAAAAAAGCCCCTCATGTAAATAAGGGGCCTTTTTGTGGTGATACTCGGATTCGAACCAAGGACACAAGGATTTTCAGTCCTTTGCTCTACCAACTGAGCTATATCACCGTTCAGAAAGAGATGTTTTCTTTCGGGACTGCAAATGTAATGGCTTTTTCGTATTTTAAAAATCTTTTTTAAAAATAATTCGTACTGAATTTATAATCAGTCTAATTAATAAAATTTTTAGTGCTGAGACTCATAAACGGCCTAAAAAGCTTAAATTCGCAACAAGCAAAGAATTATATGATATTACAATTACTATTTGTGTTAGCCCTTGCTGGTGCTATCTGGCTCTTTTACAGAAATGTATCAAAAATCAGACGCAACATTTTATTGGGTAGAGATCTCGATAGATCAGACAGGAGTTCAGAAAGATGGATGACGATGATTAAGGTGGCTTTCGGACAAACTAAAATGGCAGTGCGAGCAGTTCCTTTCATTTTTCATTTTATCATATACGCTGGATTTATCATTATCAACCTCGAAGTATTAGAGATCATGATTGATGGTATCTTTGGTACACATAGAATTTTTGCACCCTTATTAGGTAATTTATATAATGTATTAATTGGTTCATTTGAAGTTCTTGCATTAGGAGTTTGGTTAGCATGCGTTGTATTCTTTGCACGTAGAAACATCATCAACTTAAAAAGATTTACAGGCACCGAAATGACTGCTTGGCCTAAGTCGGATGCCAACTATATTTTAATTACTGAGGTATTATTAATGTCAGCATTTCTATTAATGAATGCAGCAGATTTAAAATTACAAGAACTAGGTGCTGATCACTATATTAAAGCAGGCTCTTTTCCTGTTTCACAATACTTAGTAAATCTATTACCAGATAGTATCAATTCATTAATCGCTATTGAAAGAGGCATGTGGTGGTTTCATATTTTAGGGATTTTAGCATTCTTAAATTATGTTCCGTATTCTAAACACTTCCATATTTTCTTA
>JBKCCA010000136.1:0-3482 GCA_046305595.1 bacterium | reverse complement strand
AGTATTACTACTCAATTCACTTGGTTTCAATATAACCGTATTTCCTGCAGCTATAGCAGCAATTACAGGTGCTAGTGAAATTTGATATGGATAATTCCATGCGCTAATTATAAGACTAACACCCAATGGTTCTGGAATAATATAACTTTTACCTGGTTGATTAAGGATGCTAGTGCCAACTCTTTTTTTTGCTGACCAGTTCTTTGAATTTTTAATAGCATCTTTTATTTCTAAAAACAATAAAGCTAATTCTGTATTAAAATTTTCAAAAGGTGATTTTTTAAAATCTTTATAAATAGCATCATCGAGTAATGATATATTTTCTTTTAATATACTATCTAATTTCTTGAGCATTGCAATTCTAAAGTCAGTGTTTCTTGTCACTTTACTCTCAAAATACTTTACTTGATTTTGTATAATCTCTTCCATTCTTAAATATTTATTTTATGCTTTTAATTCTTTTCTTTTATACTGAAAACAAATGATGCTATTAATAATGTGCTAATTGATGTTATTGTAAATGCTATGCTCGATCCGAACTTATACCAAATAATACCCGTTAATGTGCTTGCTAGCATCGTTGCAATACTTTGAAAACTGGTGTATAGTCCTATTGCTGTTGCTGTCTCATTCTTTGTAACTATATTGCTAATCCATGCTTTTGAAATACCTTCTGTTGCAGCAGCATAAATGCCATATAATAAAAACACTCCTATGAAGTGTATAGTCAAAGTTGAAATGCTAATAAAATAATAGCTTAATGAAAACATGATTAATCCGAATACTAATATTTTTTTCATTCCAATCTTATCAGCAATTATGCCTAATGGGAACGCGAATAATGCATATATCAAATTATAAAATATATAAACACCGATTAAGTAAGTATCAGAAATTCCAGCTTCTTTAGCTTTTAATAACAAGAACACATCGGAACTATTCACCAAGGTAAATAATAATAATGCGATTATGAGTTTTTTATAGTTAGCATGACTGTTTTTCCAATAGCTTAAAAAAGAAAAGAAATTATAATCATATTTTTTAGTATCTACAGTATTGCTCTTTTCTTTTAAAATCAATGTGCTTATAACTGCGAGTATTCCTGGTATAAATGCTATGTAGAATAAATAAATATATTTATTGGGGTAGTAGTAGAGGAAGCTAAGAGCGATGAGCGGACCAATAACCGCACCAAGGGTATCCATCGATCTATGAAAGCCAAACACTTTTGCTTTATTGTTAACATCCGAAGAATCAGAAAGCATGGCATCTCTAGCAGCAGATCTTACACCTTTACCTAATCTATCTATACTTCTTGTGAAGAATATCCAAAGAGGCAAGACAGAAACAGCCATCATAGGTTTGGTGATTGCACTTAAAGTATACCCGATTTGAACGAAGGGTAATCTCTTTTTCGATTGGTCTGAAAGTTTGCCGAAGTAACCTTTACTCAAGCCAGCTAAAGCTTCTGCTAAACCTTCTAAGACACCGATTAATACTACACTAAACCCAATAGATTTTAAATACAAAGGCATAATGGGGTAAAGCATTTCAGAGGCTGTATCAGTAAATAAACTTACTAATGAAAGTATGAAGACACTTCGGCTAATGTATTTCATTTATTTTTTATTAGTGTAAAACCTGACATTGGAAATTGTGATAAGTTGCTTGTATATCTTATTTCAACTTCTAGTGTATCACCTTTCAAGGGTGATAACCACAACTCAATTGATTTTTTATCGAGAGGATCTTTTTTGAAAATTTTATTGATTTCAATGTCTTTGATAATATAAGCAATTCCTGTAATCGATGGAGGTAGTCCGGCGTTTTTAACAATTCGAGCATTGTCAAAACTTGCAATTCCGATTTTACCATCTACGATATTATTCTGATAAATCTTGATGTGTATGTAAGCCGTATCTTTTATGAACTTGAAATTGCCTTTTTCGTCTTTAATTCTAACTGTAATTTCTACTGTACTTGATTTCCATTCGCCTACAAGTTCATTTGGTACACTCCATTGTTTGCATGAAAACATTGTAAATGTAATCATGATCATCATTATTCTTAGCTTCATATAGATTAGAATTGATGCCTCAAATTAGTCATAATTATGTATTCTTTTATGCATTTTTCAGATATATAGTCTGCAGCTATATTATATAGATATTATCTATATTAATTCAATTTGTATAAATGAAATATTTCATAACTTGCGTACTCAAAATAGAACAAACAAAATATTTATACTTATATGGAGAATAACGCAAGCAAATGTCCTTTTTCAGGAGGAGCTTTAAAACAAAGCGCTGGAAATGGAACAGGCAACCGTGATTGGTGGCCAAATCAATTAAAGTTGAACATACTAAGACAGAATTCAAATTTATCGAATCCGATGGATTCTTCGTTCAATTATGCTGAAGAGTTCAAAAGTTTAGATTTGAAAAAATTAAAGGTTGAGATAAACGAGTTAATGACGAACTCACAAGATTGGTGGCCTGCTGACTACGGTCAGTATGGTCCGTTTTTTATTCGTATGGCTTGGCACAGTGCAGGTACATACAGAATTGCAGATGGTAGAGGTGGTGCAGGTTCGGGTACTCAAAGATTTGCACCATTAAATAGCTGGCCAGATAACGTGAACTTAGATAAGGCTAGATTATTATTATGGCCAATTAAGCAGAAATATGGTAAGAAAATTTCATGGGCTGACTTAATGATATTAGCGGGTAACTGCGCATTAGAGTCGATGGGATTTGAGACATACGGATTTGCGGGTGGCAGAGAAGATGTATGGGAGCCAGAAGAAGATATTTATTGGGGTTCAGAAAAAGAGTGGTTAGCAGATAAGCGTTACACTGGTGATAGAGAATTAGAGAATCCATTAGCGGCGGTACAAATGGGATTAAGTTATGTAAACCCTGAAGGTCCGAATGCTAATCCAGATCCAATTGCATCAGCAAGAGACATTCGCGAAACATTCGGAAGAATGGCGATGAATGATGAAGAGACGGTAGCTTTAATTGCAGGCGGACATACATTTGGTAAGACGCATGGTGCGGCAGACCCAGGTAAATATGTAGAGAGAGAACCAGCGGCAGCAGAAATAGAAATGCAAGGCATGGGTTGGAAAAATAATTTCAACACAGGTAAAGGGGTAGATACAATTTCGAGCGGATTAGAAGGTGCGTGGACAACGACTCCGACTAAATGGAGTAATAATTATTTCGAAAACTTATTCGGTTACGAATGGGAATTAACTAAGAGTCCGGCTGGCGCTCACCAATGGAAACCTAAAGGTGATGCTGGTGCAGGTTTAGTACCTGATGCACATGATGCATCTAGAAAGCATGCTCCAATGATGTTGACTACTGACTTAGCATTGAGAATGGACCCTGCTTACGAAAAAATTTCTAGAAGATTTTATGAGAACCCAAATGAACTTGCAGAAGCATTTGCAAAAGCTTGGTTCAAATTAACAC
>JBKCCA010000135.1:0-8343 GCA_046305595.1 bacterium | reverse complement strand
TTAAAAGACTAATTATGGAAGGTGAAGGTGTGCAACTTGATTTCAAGAAAACAATTACACACGTTCACAAAATTGCTAAAACCATAGTGTCATTTGCAAATAATAAGGGTGGCAAAATATTAATAGGTGTGATGGATGATGGCAGTATCAAAGGCGTGAAATCCGAAGAAGAAGAAAAATACCAAATTACCAAAGCCGCACAATTCTATTGTAGTCCGCCGATTGAACCCAAATTCTCTGAACATTATTTTGACGGTGCAACAGTCGTGATGGTAGAGATTGAAACAAGCAATACAAAACCACATTTTGCTTTAGGTGAAGACCAAAAATGGTGGGCGTATATTAGAGTGAAAGACAAAAGTGTACTAGCAAGTAAAATTGTTTTAGACGTTCTAAAAAAAGAAAGCAAAGGCGAATCGGCTCTAATAGAGTTTAGTTCAAAAGAAAAAGCATTGTTAGAATATTTAGAAGCCAACGAAAAAATCACATTGAAAGAATATTGTAATTTAATTAATATATCACGTCGCAGAGCCTCAAGAATTCTAGTAAATTTGGTACTTTCGGGTGTTATCAGAGTGCATAGCTCTGAGAAAACTGAATTTTACACTGCTGCTTAAATGTTATTAGAAAATTACAAAAGTCATTTCAAAAAGACTTTCTTATTAGCTTATCCTGTTGTTATTTCACAAGTCGGACACGTAATAGTGAATCTAACAGACTCGGTGTTAATCGGACATTTAGGTCCGGTTAAGTTAGCAGCTTGTTCTCTCGGCATTAGTGTATTTGCAGTATTAATGGTTTTGGGTATCGGTATAGCATACGGCTTAACACCTCATATTTCAAGAGAATACGGTGCAAATAATAAAGATGCATGTGGTAAGTATTTAATAAACTCATTTTTAATCAATATCATAACAGGTATACTAGTTTACTTAGGTATTTACTTTCTTTCTACTCAATTAACGAAATTCGGACAACAACCAGAGGTTGTAACAGAGGCTTTGCCCTTTTTAAGAATCATCGGTTTATCGATGATTCCTTTGATGATATTTTTAACCTTTAAGCAATTTGCAGAAGGACTAAATTTCACTAGGCAAGCGATGATTATCACATTAATTGCTGATGGTATAAACGTGTTTTTGACATATGGTTTGATTAATGGAGAATTCGGATTGCCGAGATTAGAGTTAAAAGGTGCGGGTATTGCCAATTTAATATCGAGAACATTAATGGCGATATTAATGATATCTTATGTGCTTAGATCTAAGAATTTCAAACCTTATTTACATCAAGCAAAGATTAAATTCATAAAATGGAAAGATTCATTAGCTGTAATTAACTACGGTATACCTACAGCTTTTCAATATTTATTTGAGATTGGAGCATTTGCTTTAGCTGCATTAATGATGGGAATGATTTCAGCAAACCATCAATCTGCACATCAAATCGCCATAAGTATTGCATCAGCTACATATATGGCCGCTAGTGGTATTGGAGCAGCAACAGCTGTTAGAGTTGGAAATGCCCTAGGTGAGAAAAACTTCTTGAATTTAAGAAGAGCAGGATTCTCGGGTTATTTTATGGTTTTAGCATTTATGGGATTAAGTGCAATTTTGATGATTATTGGTAAAGAAGCCTTTCCAAAATTCTACATGGATCACCCAGAAGTAAATAGCATAGCCTCAGTGTTAATGATAATTGCTGCATTTTTTCAATTATCTGATGGTACACAAGTTGTGGGCTTAGGCGCATTAAGAGGTATGGGGGATGTCAAAATACCTACCCTTGTCACCTTTATTGCTTATTGGGTGATTGCTATACCCCTGTCATATTACCTGGGATTTACATTAAAAATGGGTGCAGAAGGCATATGGATAGCACTTTCTTTAGGACTTACCATATCAGCGGTATTGCTATTTTGGAGGTTTAGAGTTTTAAGTGCTCGATTAATCGTTAATCATAACATTTAAATCACGAATCATATCATTAAATCTTACTTCTGTTTGAGCTATTAAGTCAGAAGCTTTAACCTGATTTATAAAATCTTCTTGTCCGGCAAACGACAATTCATCAAATTTATACGCCTGCTCCAACGGTCCGTATTCGAATTTCAATATATATTTCTGGTTCATTTGAAAGAGGCTAATACGCATCTTCGTATGTTCAATCGTTTGAATAATTCTCATAATGCAATTTAGCCTAAATTTCATTACAAGCTCAATTCTTGTTTAATATATAATTATAAACTATTGTATTACAAGTATTTAAAAATATATTAATCAAAAAACAGAAAATTTATCTACCATATTCTACTAATTATATGCTAAAATGTAGTCTTACTAAAACAATTACTTGAATTACTTAATATTAAGTAACTAATTTACAATAACTTAATTATCTAAAAAGTAAATCTATCTTTTACCATAATAAGCAGTAAAAAACACTAGGGATACAATTTTGACGTTCAAACATCTTCTACCCTACCTTTCGTAAGTAAAGAAGAAAACCGAAATAACGAAAGACGTATGACGTACGATTTTCTATTTTCAATTTTCAATTTTGTTTTCACCCAGCTACCCGACTTATACACATTCTCTTGTTTAAAAAAAGTAAAAATTCATTAAGGTTTTTTCTTAATTTTGAGATGTAATTATGAAAAAGAATAGCATCAACTTAAGCTTAGTAGCGGTAACTCTAATTGCGTTAGCAGCTGCAACTCGTTTCTTACCTCACCCTGCTAATTTCACCGCTATTGGTGCAATAGCATTATTTGGTACAGCAAGAATGAATGATAAGAGAATCGGATTTTTATTGCCAATTGCGGCGATGATCATTTCAGATTTGTTTTTACCAGGCGGATTTAACATATCAGTTTATGCATCTTTCGTTTTGATTAGTTTATTAGGTATGAGCCTTAGAAATACCAATAAAGCTTTACCAGTTTTGGGAGCATCTATTGCTTCATCATTGATATTCTATATTGTTACTAATTGGGCAGTGTGGTTCTTTGGTAATGGCACTTTTTATCCTGAAACTATTAATGGTTTATGGATGAGCTATACAGCAGCTGTTCCATTTTTCTTAAATGGCTTAGCTGGTGATTTATTCTTTAATTCTGCAATCTTTGGTACATACGCTATCGCTAGCAAACAATTAGCAATCGCGAAATAATATTATTTTATACATTAAAAAAGCCCTGAAGTAATTATACTTCAGGGCTTTTTTATTCTAGTTACAAGCCACTAGTAACTAGTTACTAGTTTCTAGTCATGTGTGCCATTCGGTATTATGCCCACCGACAACGAATCTAACTTCACACCATTACTTTGGTACTTATACATATATCCGTTTTGTACAAAGTCAATAGGATCTGCTAAATACAATTGATCTAAAACTTTATCATATCCGAAGCCATAAAAATATCCAGAGATAAATGGAGTGGTTGCCGGACTACTATCAGTAATATTATACTTAAACAATCCAGAATTGAAATCATAAGAACCTAAATAGAATAAAGTATTCTTGTTTTTATTAATCTTCATTTTATCTGGGTGATCACCGATGTTACCAATTTCTACTTCAAATTCAATGCTGTAATTATTCGGATTAATACGCACCAACTTAGGCTTAGTGTCATCGTTAGGGTTCAAAAAGTCACCATAATCTCCCCTACACAATACCCATACTTTACCGTTAACATCAGTAGCAGCAGCAACCGGCGCATCACCTACTACAATAGTTTTTACAACAGTATTACCATTCATATCAATTACTGATACAGTTGAATCTAATGCATATCCACCTGAATTGGTAACGAATAATTTATCACCTGAAATGGCCATGCCTTCCGGACCTGCACCTACTCCAATAGAATTAGTGATGGAATTATTAGCTGCATCTATGATTTTAACGGTATTAGAAATCCAGTCTGACAAATACGCAACACCCGAATTTCTAGCAATAATATATCTAGGAGCAGAAAGTCCATTGATAGTACCTAATGATAATGCAGTGTTGATGTCAATAACTTCAACCTTTGCAGAACCATTCATCACTATAAAACCTTTTGTACCTATAATAGTCATTGATTGAGCAACATCACCCAATGGTCTATTATTAACAACTTGAAAAATATTTCTTATAACTTTATTAGAATCTTTTGAATAGAAATCTATACTAGCATTACCCGTTCGAAAGTTACCCTCATTAATGATATAAATTCCTTTATCGAAATTCAAATTACCAGTATTCGTTGGAGTTACCTCTGGATCATCAGAGCATGCACTAAACCCTATAACAATGCAGCTTAGTAAACTTAAAATTTTTGTTTTTTTCATTTTGTGTTTTTTTCTTTTTTGTTAAATAAATAATTGAACCCCATACCAAATACTCTAGCCGGCATTACTTGAAATGGTATAGATTCATAGCTTTTGTTAAATATATTATCGATGTAAACTTGCGCTGTAAATAAATGTTGATTGGCTGTAAACTGCTGTTGTAACTGTATATCAAATAAATGATATGATGGTAAAAACATAGTATTATCAGTGGTTGTGAAACGATGTGAAACAAAATGATGTTTCATCATTATAGATGTACTATTATAAATAGTTCGTATGTTGAATCCGTATTTTTCTTGAGGCACATAAATGAGCTGTTTCTCCACACTCATATCATTAGCATTAATTGCCTTTTTATTAATTGCAAAATTGTGAGTGTAAAAAAGATTAAACTGTACTTTATAATTTCTATGGCTGTAACTAAACTCGTTCTCAAACTCAATACCCTGAAGTAAAACCTCTTTTAAATTTTGTGGTGACCAAAATCCGTTTTCAGTCGCTGAAGGTTGCCACAATATCCAGTTATCTACTATTGAATGATAATATGCAAACTGAGTTTTGTTTTTTATTTTACTTCGGATGTATGTGAAATTGAATCCTGCTTCTTTTTCAAAACTATTCTCTGCGCTGAGATTAGGGTTACCTCCCGGACTCCAATACAAATCGTTTAGTCCGGGTATATTATAATTTTTACTTAAACGAACATATACATGAGTAGACTGTACATAGGGTACTTGATAATTGACTTGCAATGAACTAGCAATAAGTCTAGCATTATTTGTAGATAATACTTTTTCAATTCTATTATTAAAATCTATGTTAATATTATTTCTAAAAGTATATGAACTTGCTGAGGCTAATGATACTCTATTTCTCACTCTATATTGAGCATAATCTTCAACATATGCACCTTCATAAGTATAATAAACAGAGAACTCTTGCTTAAATCTGTTTGTTTGATATTTCCATTTTGAATTCAATTGAATTTGATCGAAATATGAAAAGGTATTAAACAATTCAAAATTGAGTTCATTTAAAGTTACTCTTGATACAAATCGAATAGTTTCTCTAGTATAAGCTACAGAACTTTCAATATTTTGATGCTTATTTAAATCTATACTTTGTTTTAAAATACCTCTGAATGATTTATCTAGTTGATAAGATGATTTGTTACGGTTGTACAAAGGCGGACTTAAATTTCTATCGTTTTCTTGATACCATAAATGTGTTTCGTATAGAGATTTACGATGTTTAAAAGATATTGATTGAATAATTGCCCATTGATTTACTTCAGAATTTAATTGCTTCTGAACAGGACTATTAAACTCTGCATAGTTTTTAAATTCATATTTATTCAACTGGTTATTGAATAACAATCTAGTATTAAAAGATAGTTTATTATTAGATTTCAGGATGTTCAAATTCAATAACTGATTCTGTAGAGAATTGAGTTGCATGTTAAAAGAATACTGTTCTGAATTAAATCTTGGGGTATTCGACATTGATATATATCCAGATAATGCACCCGTACCTTGTTCAGCAGAATTACCTCCTCTAACCAACGAAAGCTCATCGCCTGCTTGAATAGGTATTATAGAAACATCATTCATATTTAACATCGGCGATCCTAGGTTTAATCCGTTCCAAATAACCTTACTTTGAGAAGCATTAGCCCCTCTTATACTCATCAATGATGAACCAGAAACACCGTAAGTTTTAAATTGTACAGAAGAATTTTCTTGTAGAAATTGCTGAAGGTTTAACCTTTGCATTTGTTTAATAAAAGCTGAGTCAAATGTTAATGAATTATTACCTTTTTCAAATTTTGAATCTTGCACCCAAACATCAGCTATATTCAATGTATCATGCGGCGAAGCATTTGCATGAACGCAAAGAATAATGAATAAACTATACAATACAAAATATCTCATGTAGTAATAATTAAATTACTCCCATGGAAAAAACTGAATAAAAAAACGCTAATTAAAACGATTGCTTATCCAAGCTTCAATCCCCGAAAGCTATGATATCTATTAGTTTTGGCAGGTCTTCTGACTTACTCCTTTTGTTTCGCCTTCCCATTTAAAAAACAGTGGCCAGATTGAAACAAAATTTATGGAGCTTACAGCAGCGGGTCTGTTCTAGAATTACACTAGATTCCCTTTTAATTCTAACCGAGGTTAGAAACCATAACAATGCAAATATAGAATTAAGTTTTATTTACCTTAAAATTTTTTATTAACCTTATGTTGAAAGATGGCTATTTCTTATTTAATCATTTGATTTAGCATGTTCTATAAGCTTAGTTGACAGATCTTTGCCTAAATATCGATCTATGAAATAATGAACAACATATAAAATTGGTGTCATACACATCGCTACCACAAATTTATATATATAACCAACTAAGCCAACTGCTATTATTTGTTTGAATGTCCAGTCACCACCAATATAAAAGGCTATATATATAACCACGAATGAATCAATTAATTGAGAAACAACAGTAGAACCAGTTGCTCTCAACCATAAACTCTTCTCTCCTGTTTTGCTTTTGATCCAGTGAAAAATACTTACATCTATCAACTGACTAATCAAAAAAGCAGAGATAGACCCCAAGATAATCCACATTCCTTGTCCGAGTATGTTATTATAAGCACTATTCATATTCAATTTGCTACCATCCGCCAAAGTTTTCTCAATCCAAAAGCCAGAAGGTTGTAATTGCATAGATAAGTAAATTGTGATGAAACCATAAGCAATCATTACAACAGCAACATATGATAGCGTGCGCACTCCCCTTTTACCAAAGTATTCATTAATTAAATCGGTCATAATAAATACAATCGGCCAATTCAAAACACCTGCTGACATATTTAAAGATAGATTTTCAATACCTAAAAAGCTTAAATTCAATTCTGGAATACCAATAGTACCTTCAACAGAAAAGATTTTAACACCAATAAATTCAGCTATAACTGCATTTGCAATAAAAAAGCAGGCAAGTATAATAAATAGCCTAGTTTCCTTATTTTTGAGTATCATATATATATCATGAATGATTTAACCATAACGACAGTTCAAGCCGCATTACATTGGGAAGATAAGTTAAAAAATCTTAAAATGTTTGATGCGATGATAGAAAACATAGAAAAAACAGATTTAATAATTCTACCTGAAATGTTTAATACTGGCTTTAGTATGCATGCTGCTGAAATGGCTGAACATATGAATGGAGAGACTGTTAAATGGATGTTAGAAAAATCTAAACTTTACAATGCTGCTATATGTGGTTCTCTAATAATTAACGAAAATGGTAATTATTACAATCGACTATTATTTATTGAGCCAAATGGAAATATGAACTTTTACGACAAAAGGCATTTATTTAGCATGGGAGATGAAGATAAATATTATACTGCTGGCTCTAAATCGTTAATTGTAAATTATAAAGAATGGAGAATTAATTTAGTTATTTGCTATGATATTAGATTCCCCGAAAGTATAAGAAACACAAAAGAGAACCCCTACGATTTAGCGATCATTGTTGCAAATTGGCCAGATAAAAGAATAGAACATTGGGATATTTTGATGCGAGCTAGAGCTATAGAAAATCAAAGCTATGTAATAGGTGTAAATAGAACTGGATTAGATGGAAATGAAATTTCGCATTCAGGACATACACAAGTTGTACATCCTTTTGGTAATTTACTTTATATCTCTGATATAGCAGAAGCTAACAACTTAATACTCTCTAGAAATGAGTTAAATTTTAATAGAAGAGCTTTCCATTTCATAAAAGATATTGTTTAAATATATAATTGATATTAAATAGAATACGAGATTTGTGAAAACTAGAATCAATCCAAATAACATATAATAAATTTGATGTATAATTATGATTATAATCATAATATATCAATAGCATTTAGATTTTTCTATATTTATACCTTATAATAATAAAGATATTTAGACATGTGGAATAGATTAATAACACTTGTAATTT
>JBKCCA010000134.1:0-2905 GCA_046305595.1 bacterium | reverse complement strand
AAGAACTCAAAAGACTGGCTGTATGGATGTTTGCGAACAAGGTCCTGCTATCGTTGTTTACCCTGATGGTGTATTCTATAAAGTTACTGAAATGAACGACGTTAAAAGAATCGTTGATGAACATTTAGTAGGTGGCAAGGTAGTGGAGGAGCTGGTCATACACTCAAAAATTTAGTCAATAGTAGCTAGTAGTTAGTAGCTAGTATGAGTATAAAGTCTAGCTACTAGCTACTAGCTACTTTCAACTATCTTAGTCTGCGTGCAAACAAGCTCGAGCTTACTGTCGTGAACAAAACAATACTAATGCTGCTCGCTGGCATCAATATCGCTGCTATCACAGGTGATAATTGTCCTTGCACGGCAAAGAATAAACCCACGATATTATATAGAATTGAAATTATAAAACTTGCAATTATCACATTCTTACTTATGGTAGAGAATCTGATGAAGCGATATAATTTATTAAATACACTACCATCCATAATTACATCACATGCTGGTGAGAAGTAGTTTGCATGATCTGTAACTGCAATTCCTATATCACTTTGCTTTAAAGCTCCTGCATCATTCAATCCGTCGCCTATCATCATTACTTTTTTGCCTTGTGATTGTAGTGATTTTATTTTTGAGAGTTTGTCTTCCGGACTTTGTTTAAAATGCAATTCGGCATTTTCACCTAACATATATTGTAGGATTTCTTTCTCTGAATCATGATCGCCAGAAAGTAACATCAATTTATATTTATTCTTCAGCTCGTTTACCAGTGTGCTGAAACCATTTCTATATACATTGTTTAATGCAAAGTAGCCGTAGTACTTATTGTCAATTTCAATATATACTCGACTTTCTTTTACTTCTGTATTTTCAACATTTGATAATATGAATTTTTCTGAACCAATTCTAATTACATGCTTATCAAACTCCGCAATAATACCTTTACCCTCTATTTCTGTAAACTTAGCTAGATCAATACTCTCTGTATGTCCTAAGTAATCATATACTCTCTTACTTAATGGATGTGCTGAATGTCTGAATACATTTGACAATAATGTGCTCTTTTCTTGACTTAATGTATTACCTACATAATTTATTCTTGCATGTTGTGCTTCTGTAATTGTACCTGTCTTATCAAATACGATTACGTCTATATCACTTAGCTTCTCAATAGCATCAGAATTTTTTAAATAGAATTTATATTTACCGTATAGTCGAATAATATTTCCGTTGGTAAAAGTAGATGATAATAATAATGCACAAGGGCATGCGATAATCAAAGTAGTCGTTAAAGCATTCAATGCTAAATTTACATCTATTCTTAACCAATAGAAAAATGCTAATGCTGTAATTACAAATAATACTATGGTAAAGTATTTACTGATTGTATGTATGAACGATTCGTATGCATCTTTTCTTTCTTGAAACACATCTTTGTTCCAAAGTCTTGTCAAATAACTTTGTGATACTTCTTTAACAACTTCAATCATTAACGAAGAACCCTCTTGTCGACCTCCTGCATATAATAAATCGCCTCTGTCTTTATGTATTAAAGTTGATTCACCCGTAACAAAACTATAATCAATTTGTGCATCACCTTTAATTAATATACCATCCGCAGGAATTAATTCTTTGTTTCTAATTAATAAATGATCACCTTTCTTAACTTGATTTACAGGTATCTGTTCTTCTTTGCCTTTATTTAATTTTGTTATCGCTAATGGAAAGAATGATTTATAATCTCTCTCAAATGAAAGCGTTTCGTATGTTCTATCTTGAAAGTATCTACCAATTAACATGAAGAATACGATACCACTCATCGAATCTAAATAACCTGCACCTGTATGTGAAAGTATTTCATAAAGACTTCTTACAAACGTTACCAATACTGCTAAAGCAATAGGCAAGTCTATATTTAAAAATCCTTTCTTTAAACTTTTAATTCCAGACTCGAAGAATTCATATGCTGCATAAAAAAACACTGGCAATGAAAGCACAATATTTAAATATCCGAAATAAGATGTGAAACTATTTTGATCAAAGAAATTTCCTAAAGAGAAATACTCTGGGAAACTCAACATCATTATATTTCCAAATGCAAATCCAGCTATACCAATCTTATATATTCTAGATCTATTGTGTTTACTTTCTTTTTTATCTAATTGCTCTAAACTAACATGAGGCTCATAGCCAATGCTAGCCATTAACTCAGCAATTTTACTTAATGAAGTTTCTTCTTCTTTATAGATTATCTCAACCTCTTTCTTCGGAAAGTTTACAGTTGATTTTATTACTCCCTTATCTAATTTGTGTAAGTTCTCTAATAGATAAACACAAGAACTACAATGCATACTTGGTACTTGAAAGTTAACATGCGTTTCACTGCCATCAGTAAATTTGACTAATGATTTTTTGAGTTGAACATCTTCTAAAAAAGAGTATCTATAATTCTGTTGAGCATCTTTTCTTGAGATACCAGCCTTCTGATCTAAATCGTAGTAGTTGCATAAATTATTTTCTGATAATAATTCATATACTAATTTACAACCTTCACAGCAAAATGATTTTTCGTCATAAACCACTACATTGTCTTCACAGTCTTCTGAACAGTGATAACAACTTGTTTTTGTACTCGTCTGACTCATGCTACAAATTACGATTATTAATTTTCAGCATAAAATGATAATAATCATGTTTTTTACTCAAGATTAGCCGTTTTGACATAATCTAAGGTTTGATTTCTCCCTAATTCATACTATCTTCAAACCTTATGAAGATTTTTTTTAGATTTATTTTAAGCTCATTATTATTGAGTAATTCTGCGCTTTTCGCTCAATCAGCAGCAGAAATTCAATTGAAATTACAGAAATTAAATATCACAGCATCTGCTTTATACATCGCTGCTCATCCT
>JBKCCA010000133.1:0-7293 GCA_046305595.1 bacterium | reverse complement strand
CTTTTTAGGCTCTGCTTTTAAAACTTTTTTAACCTTTACGAATACAATTGTATTATTGATAGGCATATTTTTAGTTACACCTTTCTTCCATTCAATCTGATCTATAATTGAGTTTTCAGTTTTTTCAAACTTATCAGTCTTCACTGTTAAATTTAAAGGATTTGTTTGTTTGATTCTCTTCAATAATGAATCTTGACTAATTTTTTTGTTCTTGATTAATTTTCTAACATCTGTTGCAATTGCTTCATTTGTGCAAGTGTATATGCTAGCATCAAGTCTGTCAGACCACATGTATTTATTAATGTTATTATTATAGAATGCATCTAAGCCTGCTGAATCTTTTACTGCTGCTGACCAAACTTTTTTATCTGTTAAATCAAACAATAAAATACCATCTCTATACTCATCCATCAAAGCTTTGAATTCAGGGTATTTAACATCTAATCTAGATTCTTCATAATCCATTATCGTTTTAGATACATATGAATCATATAATTCTCTTCTAAATCTCTTAATGTTTTCACGCGCAATTGCAACCATATTTTGTTGAACATATGCAGCATAGTCAGAAATTAAATATGGCTTAGCATCTAGTGTAAATAATACATCATTCGGATTTATTGCCTGTTCCTTTTTGAATTGGAATGTACCAATACTTGTATCTGCGTTATTGTAAAATTTCTCTAATGCTATTTTATCTTCTTTGAAATTATATTCCTTTTTCAATTTTGCAATAAATGATTCTTTATTTAAATCTGATCTCGAATCTTTGCCAACTTTAGTTTTCAATTCATTCTTCATTTCATCGAAACTTGGTAATGGCTTTCTGTCAATCAATTTAACTATGTGCCAACCATATGAAGTTAAGAATGGCTTTGAGTAATCACCTGCCTTTTTTAGATTGAAAGCTTCTTTCTCAAATTCAAATACCATTTTGCCTGCACTAAAGTATGGTAGAGCACCACCATTTTTAGCACTTTGCTTATCGTCTGAATATTGTTTTGCTAAATCTTCAAATCTCTCACCAGCTACTATTTTCTTATATATTTCGTCAATTTTTTGTTTAGCATTGATCGTGTCTGCACCACTTGACTTATCAGCCAATCGTATCATGATATGAGCTACTTTAACTTCTCCATTAGCAGGTCTAACATCAACAACCTTTACTAAATGATATCCGAATTTTGTACGAATAGGTTGACTCACTACACCAGGCTTTGTGTTATAGCAAATGTTTTCAAATTGGTAAACCATATTAAAAACACTAAAATATCCTAGGTCACCTTTATTCTGTTTCGCTGAAGGATCTGTAGACGCTTCCATTGCAACTTTTGCAAAGTCTTCTTTCTTGTCTACAATTCTTCTACGAAGAGTCATGATTTTATTATAAGCAGCAAGAGTGTCTTTCGCACTTGCGTCAAAGCTACATGAAACTAAAATATGCGACGCTCTAATTTCAACTCTAGATCTATCAAATGCTTCTTTGATTAACTTATCATTTACTTCTTTATCTGTCAAATAAGGAGCAGCTAATTGTTTTCTATAACCAGATAATTCTTTCTTGAAAGAACTTATCGTGTCCATACCCATACTTTTAGCTTCAATAACCTTAAGTTTATAGTTTATGTATAATTCTAAATACTCTCTTAAACCTGCTTCAGTTGGGGCATCTGCATTCTTACTGTTGTTCTTTTTAAAAACGTATTCAAATTCTTTTTTAGATACTTTCTCTTTACCTACCGTTAAAATAACATCTGAATCTTGTGCATTAACATTTGCACCTATCATAATAGTAATCGCAGAAAGTAATAAGCTTTTGTACCAATTCATCTTTATCATTTCATTAGTTTTTTAAATTCCTATAATATCCTCGCTAAAATAGAATAAATTTCAAAGTGTTACAACGTCTTTTAAGGTATCATGGTATTTAAATCTTATTTTATATTTGCATTATGAAAGATTCATTATTAACTGACGATGCTTTAACGCTTAAATTTTTGATTGATAGCCCTGTATACGTACTTAAACAAGACATTACTGAACTTTCAACCGATGAAGTTATTACTCCACAGACAGTTACTACAGAGCTGCCAACATCATACAAAGGTGGGTTTTTAAAGAAAATATTATTCGTTATTTCTGGTGATGATTTAAAGCTAAGCGATAATGATTGGGACTTATTCAATAAAACCATTGCTGCTTTAAAATTAAGTACTGAGGACCTTGCTATCATAGAAAACAAAAATGATGAACCAATAATAGATTTAACATCTATCATTAATGAGCTGAAGCCTAATAAAACAATAGTGTTTGGCAAAGTTAATTCAACAAATATTGCAAATACCTCAATACTTAATTGTGAAACACTAAAAAGTTTATCAGAAAATAAAGAGTTGAAAATTGAGTGGTGGAATTCTCTAAAAGCTTATTTATCTTAAAAACTTTTGAGCTACAATTCTGAACGCAAAATAGATATGAGTTAATATATTGGGTATTAATCCGTAGTGTTTACTTAAAATCTCAAATCGCTCTTGAAGTCCGCGTTTATGATGTTGACTCGACATCCCACCTTCCATAAACTTAGAAATATTTATCCTCGTATTGGTAATTACCTTTGCATCTTTAGTCGATCTTATTGCCCAATCAATATCAGCCGCAATTTTATATTCAATATTGTATTGCTTAGATAATTCTCTTTTAACAATTATAGATTGATGGCAAATAAGCATTCCGTATCTAAAATCTTTCCATGTTAGATTTTGAGGAGGTCTCAACCTTCTATTTCTTAGCGCATTGCCTTCTTCATCAGTGATCAAGGTATCACCATAATAGACATCCGAAGTATTATTTATTTTAAAAATATTTTCAAGTACATTATTATCGCAGAACTCATCACCAGAATTTAAAAACATTATGTATTTGCCAGTGGCGCGGTCTTGAGCTTTGTTCATTGCATCATAAATACCTTTATCTGGTTCTGATTTCCAATATGCAATTTGATCATTGTATTGATGAATAATATCAAGCGTTTTATCTTTAGAATTACCATCTAAAATAATATGTTCTACATCTTTAAATGTTTGATTTAATATAGATCGGATGGTACGTTCGAGATACTGTTCACTATTATAAACAACAGTTACAATGCTTAGCATGGGTATGCTTGCATTAGAATTATCATACTTCAATCTATAACCGCCTTCTTTGCTCATATGACATAAAAAAGCCCCGATAAATCGGGGCCTATTTAAATATTTTTAAGATTATTTATTAGGTCTCTTGTTTTTAAACTTTTTACCGTTAGGTGAGCCTAATCTTACCATAGCGCAACGGAAACCCACTTCTGCACTTGCTGCCTCTTCATCTAAGAATCTTCTGATACCTGGATTTAAGTAGTAAGCTCTGTCGTTCCATGAACCACCTTTGTAAACTCTTGCTTTATTGTTAATCATACTTGCAACACCGTAAGCATACATAGATTCGTCATCTAATTCACCACGCTTATCAGGGTTAGCATATGTATCGTAATCAACTACTTTCTTTATTCTACCTAAACTATCTTTTTCAGCGATGTTACCATCAGCATCTAATTGTGGTTTAGAATAAACGTTACCTCTGTATGGGTTGAAGTCGTTTTTATATTCAGGAGAAAGCGGACGATAAACATCCATTACCCACTCTGAAACGTTACCTGACATATTGAACAAACCATAGTCGTTTGGTAAAAATGCTTTCACCGGACCAGTGATATCGTAGTTATCATTTAAGTAACCAGCAACACCCATGTTATCACCTCTACCTCTTTTGTAGTTAGCCATCATAATACCATGACCTCTGCCAATGTTATCACGCATGCCTAATCCGCTCCAAGAGTAAAGTTTTTTCTCATTTACGTTTTCGTATTTAGAATTACCTTTTAACGACTTAGCAGCATACTCCCACTCAGCCTCTGTAGGCAATCTATAGCTTGGTAACAAGATACCGTCTTGAACTCTTACTCTACGAGTAGGCTCTCCATTCGGATCTAAGTTCTTCATATTCTTTTTTACCAAACCTTCATATTGGCCAGCTAAATAAGCTTCAGTATTGAAGTTATCTTCGTTCACTTGATTAGGGTTAACTTTCAAGATGCCTTTAGCGATTAGAATTTGCTCGTTTACACGATCAGTTCTCCAAGCGCAATATTCATTTGCTTGTAACCATGAAACACCAACTACAGGGTAGTTTTGGTAAGATGGGTGACGTAAATAATTATCTACGAATGGCTCGTTGTATGAAGTCGGATTTCTCCAAACTAATGTATCTGGTAATGCTTTCTTATAAACCTCAGGATAGTCAGCACCATAAACTCTTTGTAACCAATACAAGTATTCTAAGTAGTTTAAGTTTGATACTTCTGTTTCATCCATATAGAATGATGAAACTGTTACCCTACGTTCTAGTGCGTCGTGATCGTACATTAAGTCTTGTTCCATAGAACCCATAACTACAGTACCACCTTCAACAAGCACTAAACCTGGTCCGGTTTTTTGTTCAACATTTTTGAATGCCTGAAAACCACCGTTGTTTTTATCATTGTATTTCCAACCAGTGTTTGAAGACTTCTGTGAACATGATACTACTGAAAATGTCATTCCAACAGCAACAGCTAGTACAGAAAGGTTAATCAATTTTTTCATTGTCTATTGCTAAATTTTGCTTAAAACGCAGTAAATATATCTAATATTATTTTAAAATGCTAAAAAGAAGGACAATTTACCCTTTTGTATGACCTGCCTCTACCTTTTTTACCAGGTTGTGGCAACTCAACAGATAGTGAAAATTCATGCGCTCCTGATGCTGAAGCTCTTAATTGTGATGTTACGATGTCGTAGCTATATCCGAATTTGTAAATATCATATTTAACACCTACTAAGCCTATAAATGCATCACCATTTACTAAACTGGTACGGTACCATCCGCCCACTACAATAGGGCCTCTATTATAGTACATACCAACATTCAACTGATTGAATGAACCTTGTTGTTGAAACAAGATATTAGGTGAAATTGAGGCATTATATTGTCTTTTACCTACTGGAATAAATGCACCAGCATGTAAAGTATATTTTCTTGGCAATGGTGAATTTCCACCAGTTACAGATTGATTGGGTTCAGCTAAGTGGTCAACTGTAAATCCTCCGAAGAACTTTTCAGTATAAAAAATAGCACCTGCGCTGAAATCTAGGTAACTAGTTGATATATTGTTACCGAAAGGCTCACCAGAAATAGGGTCTGGCCTTCCTAAATTATCAAATCTATATACAAGTCCGTTCGTGTTAACAGCTGTATTTACAAATGAAGTTGAAATACCTGGTTTGATATAAAAATCGTTAGTAACCTTTAAGTTGTATGAATATATACCACCAACTCTTGTGCTATTAAACACTCCGTCTGCTTGCTTATCATTAGTAACCAATAAACCTACACCACCGTTTAAAGCGGGTAAATACTGATCGTATGAGAAAGCTAAGTTTTTATACGCATTACTTATACCAGGCCATTGGTTTCTGTAATTCAGCATAAAACGCGGTCCACCTGCCGAACCTGCAAAACCAGGATTCAGATAAAGAGGCGCAGCATAAAACTGCGAAAAATGCATATCTTGGGCATTTGATTGTATCAACGCCATCAATCCTGCTAGGGTAAGTAAGAATCTCTTCTTTAACATGTAAAACAAAAACAAGTTTCTAAGGTATTATAATTTTGTTGAAAACATCAAATATAATACAATTTATAATTTGAAGGTAATTTCGGCAATTTTATTGCCAAATTTTCGTTTCAAGCGTATTAATTAGCAAAAAGGGCTTAAAATCCCGTTATTTGATACACTTTATACTGAATTAACACATTTTATGTTTCATATACGTAGATTATTATTTTTAGCATTGCTGTTTTTTTGTACGCATTTTGTCGCATTTGCACAAAATTCGCTCAATAGAACTCTAAATTGGGAGGTAAAAACTGTTTCATTGCCAGATAATATCAATACCAAACAAATTGAAACTTTTGAACAGGCAATATTCGATTATCGTTTTAAAGATTTGTCGATATATACAGAAAAATTAAAACAAGCCTACTCATCGGTTGAAATCGTTAATGCTGTTTACAAACCATTAAGCATTCAACTGAACGACGAACAAAAAAAATTAATTAATAACGCTCCTATTATAGAATCTGGATCAGTTTACGAACGCAAAAAAGAATTCTTTGCATTTTCAATTTTACCTTATCGCTTTAATACATCACAAAATAGGTATGAAGTTTTACAATCATTCCAATTGAAATTTATTGCAAAATCTAACTCGAATAAAAATACAACAACTAAAGCCAGAACATACGCAACTGAATCTGTTCTGAAAAATGGTAATTGGTACAAACTAGCTATAAACAGTACAGGCTTGCATAAATTAAGTTACAGTGATTTGGAAGCATTGGGAATTAACCCTGCGAACATTGACCCTAGAAACATAAGAATTTATGGCAATGGGCATGGCATGCTACCTGAGCATAGTGCCGTTTTTAGATACGATGACTTACAAGAAAATGCAATTATAGTTACTGGCGAAAATGATGGTCAATTTAACCCGGGTGATTGGATAGTGTTTTATGCGCGAGGGCCTATAAACTGGACAGTCAATTTCAACGATTCAATATTTTTTCATGAGCAACATCCGTATACAACAGAAACAAATTATTTTATCACAACAGATTTAGGAGTAGGCAAAAGAGTTTCTGAAATTTCCGGATCGAGTTTAACGCCAAATAAATTTATTTCAGATTATAACGTTTACTATTTACATGAACTAAATAAATCGACAGGGGTTAATAATACTATTAAATCTGGTCGCGAAAGATTCGGTGAAGAATTCGGAACACAAGCTGAATACGAATTCAATTTCAATGTGCCAGACGTGAGCACTAACAAGTCAATGAAAATTAGAATGGATGCGATTGGTAGAGCAGAGTTCCCATCTAGCAGTGAGTTTATAGTAAAATACAACAACAACATTATACGACAACTTTTTTGTCCGGGTGTTTCTTATAGCTACGATGCATCATACGGATCACAAGTAAGTACTGGCTTCACAAGAGTTTCAGCAAGTGCAAATCCATCAATTAAAATTGAATATCGTCGTCCGAATTTTAGTTCATTAGGTTATTTAAATTTTATAACAATTAATGGTTCAAGAAAATTAAAGTTGCTTAGCAATGAAACTAGTTTTAGAAGTATTGAAAGTGTCGGGTTAAATA
>JBKCCA010000132.1:0-5827 GCA_046305595.1 bacterium | reverse complement strand
ATCATAAATTATATCAAGAAGCTAAAACAGCATTAGCAAATTCGGGCAAGTCGGCAGAAGAATTAGTGAGAGAGTTTGAAGCTAAAAACAAAACAAAGCAGTAAAAACTTAGATTTTTACTGTAAGTCCGAAAAACATTGAAGTGTATTTAATCTGAAAGGTATTGCTGATATTACTTATACTATTCAATTCATTTGACGTTCTACTTAAACTAGAATTATTAGATTGGAATAAATAATCAATACTTTTTCTGTAATTAAACCCTGTATTAATAGAAACAAATCTATTTAAATTATAGGAGTACTCTAATCCGAAGCCAAATGCGTTAACAAAAGAGTTAGGTATTAATGGTTTGGCAATGGTTCTTACATTATAAGCGCCAAAGTCATAAACACCATTTTCAGAAATTGTTAAATTAAATAAATAATCATAGTAGCCTGAGTATTGAGCTTCTGAACTTGCTTGATATCTACTAGAATAAGATTTCATGAAATAATAGGCAGCATTTATAATAAGTGTATTTTTATTTATAGTAAAGCCCTTTTGTATGATTAATGGGAAGGTAAGATAGGTCAAGCTATTGAATTCATGTAAATTATTTAGTTCGATTATTCTTAAATAAGGATCACCATCAGGATCTATAGAAGCGTATGAATTAATATATTTAGGCATGTATAAATCATAATTAAATATATCAAATCCAGCTCCAAATTTAAATTGCCAATTACCCGCTTTACTATTTCTATACATTAGACTTACAAGCATTTTATTTGATATAGATAGTCTATTGATAACATTAATTTTATATGGATTATCAACTATACTTACTGGAGAATTTTTAAGTATGCCGAATTCAGTACTTAAATCTACATGCATTGTCCACTTCCAAAAATTAATAGGGACTATATTACGATCGATATTATTTTTTTTCTTAATGATGCTAAGATAAACTGGACTTCTGTATCTTTTAAATAACACCTGATTAGATTGAGGTAAGAATACGAATTCTTTAGAAGGAGGAACATCTTTTATTAAAAAATATCCATTAGGTTCTACAGCATATTTTTCGCCAGCTGTTGTAATAACAGTATCATTAATTAAACTTTTAGATGTAAATAAAGAATTTACAAATGGCTGAATAACCATGTATTTATAATTTTTATCTAAAGAATGAATGTCGGCAATCCAATATTTATTTAGATGATGATTAAAGAATATTTCAATTCTAATATTAAAAGTATCACTATAATGAATACCCTGTAATGTGTAGGCATCCACGATTTTTTGGGCATGAAAAACAAAACTCCCGTAATCATCTCTATCAAATGAAATACTACTCTTGTCGTATGGTATAATTGATACGCCTAATCTTCTAGAGTAATATTTTTTAGCCAATAGAACATATTCGTTGATGCTGATTTTTTGATTCAAATTATTATCTGGCATAATATCATTAAAAATCATGCTATTATTACTCTTGAATAATTTAGGAAAGCGTACATAATCAGATTCGCTTTTAAAATGTGAAATCAATTCGTAATCATCTATTAATTGATAGGCATTTTTATAGACTAATGAAGATAAAGAATCATAATTACTTACCTGAGCTGATAGATAATATGGACACAAAAAAATAATAAAAAGAACTACAACTCTATACCTCATTTTATTACAATACGTTTAGAGTACTTTTTATTATTATGATCGACTATTACAAAATATACTCCAGGATTCGCATTATTCAAACTAATTTCATTCTCATGAAAATCATATGATTGCTGCTTACCCAGTACGTCATATATAGAAATAGATATCTTTTTATTATCAAAGCCAGAAATTTTAAACTTACCATTACTAGGATTTGGGAAAATATTAACCTCAATTTTTTGATCATGAACAAAATTGAAGATTAGCGGATCATAGTAATTATAGAATGTATTAGTAGCACAACCTGTATAAATAGTTCGAACGTAATATACATATCTAGTTGTGTCAAAATTATGTGGCAATAATACATATCTTAAATTTGCATTTGGAATATCATGCATAGTTGTTATTCCTTTTTCAATATATCCCCATTGATAAGTAAGTCCGGCTGTGGAATCTTCACATACCAAAATATTGGTATTCGACTTTCTTATAATTTTTGTCTTGTTAGGCGCTCTATCTTCTTTGATAATGATTGGTAACAACATATAATTATAGCAACCTGTAACTTTATTGAATTGCAAAACACGTATAGTATCAAAGCCTGTTTGTTCTGACCAATTTAAGAAGATTGCGTTTGATTGATTATTGGTTAAAATTTCAGCTTTATTAACAAACCATCTATATAAATATTGATCATTCGTTTTATGAAGTTTATAGAATAATTCTTGTTGATTTTTACAAACCTCTGTGTATCCTATAATTTCGGTAGTATCGGGTAATTCTAATACTGAAACTGTAACAATATTAGAAGTATCAAAGCCACAATTCATTCCAGAATAATTTATTAATCTGTAATATGTAGTAAATTGTAATTTATTAGGTTGATAAGAATTAGATATTGCATTTGGAATATTTATCCATGAAAGTAAGTCATTAGAAAACTGCCATTGATAACTATATTGTAAATTACCTCCTTGAGGCAAGGCAATTGAAATTAATTCATTAGGAATTGAGTCTTTACAAATAGTATCATTACCTGAAATAACTGCTCCGATAAATTTATCGTATACTTTTATTCTAATAATATTGGTGAATAAAACCCCACATCCGAGATTAGAAGTGACTCTTACTCTATAAAATTTAGTATGATCAGATTTAGGTGCTTTAAATTTTTGGCCTGTTGATGCTATAATATTTGTGAAGTTGATAGAATCGGTTGATACTTGCCATTGTAAAGCAAAAGATTCACCTGCACCTGATGGCAACTGATTGAATCGGAGAGTATCAGATTCATTCATGAAACATACAATTTGATTGCTTGAAATTACACCAGCCTTAAACTCATTATATACATTTATATATACTGAATCGGAATATCTAAAACACGAATAAGAATTTTGTGCAAGAACTTTATAATAAGTTGAGCTTGTAAGTTTACCTGGATTATATTTTAAAAGATTTGCATTTGGAATTAATGTCCAGTTGATACCATTACTCGATTGATACCATGAATAGGTAAATTTATTATTAGCGCCTGAAGCAGGCACTACAACTCTTATAGTGTCTGGAGCAGTATTATAGCAAATTGTTTGTTTAATCGAAAGTACAGGTTTAGTAATATTAGTAAATACTAAAACTTTAATGACATTACTATTTAATAATCCACAATTCGATGCAACCAACACTCTATAAAAAGTAGTTTGAAAAAGTCTATTTGAAATATATTTAGTGCTATTCGCGAGGTTTATATTCGACCAGTTTACATTGTCAGTTGAAGATTGCCATTGATACGAGTAAACACCATTTGCGCCTTTCGGGAAATTAGAAATAAACAAAGTATCAGTTGTATATCCATAACAAACTGTATCAGTATTTATACTAATTTGAGCTGCAATGAATTGATCATAGACAAAAATTTTAACAACGTTAGTATAATCAATACCACAGCCAAAATCTGAAGTGACCTTCAATCTATAATATCTAGTATTAGTTAATATTGGAGGTTGAAATATTGAAGTATTTGCACCAACAATATCATTAAAATTAATAGAGTCGGCTGAAACTTGCCAAGCGTATGAATACATACCATCAGCACCACTTGGTAAGGTTTGAAAACTTAAAACTTGAGGACTGGCATTATAGCAAATCGATTGACTATTTCTAATGATACCTGCGCTTAGTACTGGATAAACTGTTATTTTAATCGAATCAGAAAAAACGGTATCACATGAATTGAAAGCTGCAATTCTAAAGTACTTCGTTGTAGTTTGATTATTTAATTTCAAGAATGTATCAGTAGCACTATTGATATTAAGCCAAGTGATGCCGTTCAAAGATTCTTGCCAACGATAGCTAAATAACGAATCTGCACCTTTTGCTCGTTGAGTCATTCGCAAAGTATCAGGTGTTCCATTATAGCAAAGTATTTGATTAGAACTAATAGTTGGACGAATGATATTAGGTAATACTTTTATGAATACAGTATCAGAAAATTTAGTACCACAACCAGATATAGAAGTAACTTTAAGTCGATAGTATAAAGAAGAAGTTTGTGATTGATTAAAAACTAACTGAGTATCGGTTTTATTAATTAGATCATTAAAAGTTATAGCATTAGATGATGATTGCCATTGATATGTAAACTTATCATCAACGCTGTTTTTATAGCTTAGTAAATTTAATTTTTGTGGAATAGTGTTATAGCATATTATTTGATTAGCACTAATAAGAGGCTTTTTAAATCTATTATATACAATAACTTTTATTGTATCAGAATAAGCTATCCCACATCCGAATAAAGAAGTAGCTCTTAATCTAAAATAATATACAGTATCTATTAAGTTAAGAATTGAAAGAGATAGAGAATCTGCACCAGATATATCTGTCCAATTATTTAAAGTATTCGCCAACTGCCATTGATAAATGAAGTTAGCATCAGCACCAGATGCTGGTTGGGTAGCAAGAATAGAATCTGGACTAGCGTTGTAGCAAATGCTTTGTGATTTTTTAATTTTAGGAGCGATGATCGGAGAATAGATTGTAATTAATCCAGCTTTAGTAGTATCTTTTCTAATACTGAGCGCAGCAGAATCAACTATACATCTAACCTTCAAATTATTTAATGATATGTTTACATTAAATAAGAATAAAGTATCATTAGTAACCCCTATAAAATTATTAGTATTAGAAATGTTTGTCCAACCAACGGCAGTAGAATCTTGCCATTGATAAGTTGAATTCGGATGGATGCTATTTTGAACGAAGAAGAAGCCAGAATTGCTTGTGCACAAATTCAAACTAGAACTATTAATTTGAATTTGTGCATAAGCAATATTAAAAAAGCTTAATGCTGTAATTATTATAAGTGAAAAATATATTTTCTTAAATGGCATTTAAAGATTTTTTGGGTACTTAAAATTAGTTCTTATCTAACTAAAAGCCAAGCTTTAAAGGAAATATTGAAAATATATCTGATAAAAATACTATTTCAAGGTAATTTCAAACTGAGCTAAATTGATAAATTCTTGAAGTCTGGCATTCAATTCAGAATTATTAAGGTCATGAATTCTTTCCACTCCGAATTTTTCAACACAGAATGAAGCCATTGCAGAGCCATAGATTATTGCACGTTTCATATTTACAAAAGAGATATCATCAGTTTTAGCTAAATAACCAATGAAACCACCAGCAAACGTATCACCAGCACCAGTTGGATCGAAAACCTCTTCTAGAGGTAAAGCTGGTGCAGAGAATACATGATTTTCATGAAACAATAGAGCACCGTGTTCACCTTTTTTAATGATTAGGTATTTCGGTCCCATCGATAAAATCTTACGAGCAGCTTTTACCAATGAATATTCTTCAGACAATTGACGAGCCTCTGCATCGTTGATAGTTAATACATCAACCATTTTAAGAGTAGCTTTCAAGTCGTCCATAGCAACATCCATCCAGAAATTCATTGTATCCATAACGATAAGTTTCGGACGGTTTTTCATTCTGTTAATGACAGTTTGCTGAACTATTGGAGTAAGGTTGCCAAGCATTAAGTATTGACAATCTTGATATGAATCAGGGATAATAGGGTCAAAGTCTGCTAACACATTCAATTCAGTGACTAGAGTATCTCTGCTATTCAAATCATTATGGTATTTGCCAGACCAGAAGAATGATTTTT
>JBKCCA010000131.1:0-2453 GCA_046305595.1 bacterium | reverse complement strand
TCTCTAACCAATTCATCATTTGCTGTCCGGTTATTCTACCTGTTCTCACATTACTATCAACCGGTAACATATCATAAATGAATCCCTCAGTGATCGGAATATTTCCTGTTTCATCACGAGTAGTTCTTGGCGGACAAAATCTAAATCCGTTTGAAAGCACAACATCTACTTCTGGTACTGTCCACTGTAATGCATCTAGTATCAGTGTATCAATTGGGTTCTCAATAACGAAATATCTATATAGAGGGATGGTGCTATGTCCGATTACCTCATATAAACTATTCTTAAACGGCTCTTCATTCTCTTTGATGATAGCTGACATTTCTTTATCTGCCTTCCATTTTTCAGCATCAATTTCATCTAAATGATATTCGTCTTTTATTACTTTACCATTTTTGATAGTTAACGTTAATTTGCCCACGAACGAACCGAAAGCACCTGGCTCTACTACTTTAGAATATTTGCAAACAATAGGTTTTCTTACACGCTCATGTGTATCACCACCTAAAATATAATCTACTCCTTCACACTCTTCAGAATTTGCCAATGCAATTTGCTGCGATAATCCTAAGTGTGATAATACAATCACATAAGCACAGCCCTCATCGTTACGTAATACATCAACATAATGTTTGATGTTTTCTTCAGGTTTAGTATAGACTATACCCTTGCTGTAATTAGGTGATTGACGTATTGGAACTAATGGATCAGTATAAGAAAGGAATCCGATTTTTACACCAGCAACATTCCATATATGATATGGGTGAAATATTAATTCACCTTTTTTACCATCTCCTAAATCATGATACATATTCGCGCAAATTTTTGGGGCATCTAAAGATCCCATTAAAGTTTGCATAGCTTTTTTATAATAAATTACTTCCCAATTTCCGGGTATGTATAAATTATAATTCAAGTCATTTAAAATCGGCACCATGGCTTTGCCTGTAGTTTTTACAGATAATGCAGAGCCTTGAAACATATCTCCAGTATCAATTAAAAAAGTATTAGGGTTCTTCTTGCGTTGATGTTTTAAATAGGATGCAAGATGAGCGTAACCACCAGTTTTTCTGAAAACAGTTTGGTTGTTCTCCCAAAATAATTCATCATGCGGATGAATTTGACAATGAACGTCGGTAGTTTGTAAGATGTCGATTTTAATTTCTTTATCAGATTTTTTTGAATCAATAATATTTGAATCTGTATTCAAAATATCTGATGAAGCAGCTAAAACCGGACTTGCAGAAATAACACCTAAGCCAGCACCAATAGTGCTAATTTGTTTAATGAAAGATCTGCGACTATTTTCTTTTTTTTCTTCGCTCATTGCTTTTTGGAATTGATATTATTTACATTCAATATTTTGCCAAGCACCTGCATTTTCAATATTTTGAAAGCCTTTGCTTTCTAACATATCTTTTGCTTTCCCAGCTCTATTTCCACTTCTGCATACAATAACTAATTTATCGTATGTTTTTATACTTTCTAAGTTTGACTCTAATTGATCTATAGGGATATTAATCGCACATTCTGCATGCCCGTCGTTATTCCATTCCTCAATAGTGCGTACATCTAATATCAAAACTTTTTCTTGTTTTGCACCATCCGAAGTAGTATTTACTTCAACTGTTTTCTTTTGTCTATTGCAAGAGTGTATGGTCAAGCTTAAAATCGCTAGACTTATAAATAACAATATTTTAAATTTCATATTTATGAATTTTGTTCTAACACTTGAATTAAATTATTTGCTGGTACCACACCACTCTGACGCCAAACTACTTCACCTTTTTTGAATACCATTAATGTTGGTACTCCTTGTATTTGAAATACTGATGCCGCCTCTGGGTTTTTATCTACATCAATTTTAATGATGGTAGCATTTTCACCCATTTGAGATTTTACTTGTTCTAATATCGGTGCCATCATTTTACACGGTCCGCACCACTCTGCAAAGAAATCTACTAATACCGGTTTCTCTGAGTTTATTATTTCTTGAAAGCTTGCCATAATTATTGTATTTAGTATTCCGTATTCCGTATTCCGATGTGCGACATTTAAAATTTATCACATCACCGTTCTTAACTCTTAACTCTTAACTCTTAATTCTTAATCTTACATCCTACATCCTACATTTCAATTTATTTCGTAAACAAATTAAGTGTAAGTCCCCCCATCATCGCCCCATAAAGAGTGCTGTTCAAAGGTTTTGAAGTTATAGCACAAGTGCCAGAATCACAACCTACGAACATCCAATATAAATATCCTGCGACTGCTCCCATAGCAATACCTAGTATCACGAATTTATTCTTTAATAACCAACTCATCTTTTTTTATTTCTTGATTCTCAACTATTTCTCTATTAATACTACAAGTTCTTTGTCCCCAGCAGCCAATATCCATTACTGCTTGGTAAAGCATTATCCCTCCGAAAATTGCAAAAAAGTAGCTATGCT
>JBKCCA010000130.1:0-2408 GCA_046305595.1 bacterium | reverse complement strand
GAACATGAGTCATCGTTTTCTAATTTTAATTTTTGTAATTTCTTTCGTCTTGGGTTCTTGCAGAAAAGAGCTTCAAATTACTGAGGACCCATCGGCTAATCTTGAATTTTCTACAGATACCGTTTTTTTCGATACGGTTTTCACAACAATTGGCACTACGACAAAGCGTATTAAAATTTATAATCGCGCAAAGAATGCAATCAATATTTCAAAAATCGATTTAGTAGAGCAAACTGCTTTTGCAAAGTATCGTTTGAATGTGGATGGTATTGCTAGTAATCATATTCGCGATATTGAAATACCTGCTAATGATTCGATCTTCGCTTTTATAGAAGTTACTATAAATCCGACTGCTACCAACTTACCCTTCCTGATTTCTGATTCGATTATGTTTGAAACGAATGGTAATAGACAGAAAGTAGATGTAGTTGCTTATGGGCAGAATGCTAACTTTTACAGAGACTCTGTATTAACAGGTAACATCCGCTTTACCAATGATAAACCTTATGTAATTTTTGGTGGTATCTTAATTGACACACTTAGTAAATTAACAATAGACCCCGGATGTAAAATTTATTTACATAAAGATGCAATCATTTTAGCGAAAGGTACAGTAGAAGTAAATGGCACAAAAAATGATTCAGTAACCTTTCAAGGTGATAGAAGAGAAATACAATATTACAATGAGCCAGGTCAATGGAGTGGTATTCAATTTTTACCAGGAAGCGTAAATAATTTAATCAATTACGCTTGTATCAAGGGCTCTGTTTTCGGTGTCATTATTGGTACACTACCCTTATATGGTATTACTCCTGAACTTAAAATTACCAACTCAATTATAAAGTATTCACAAGTGACTGGCATCTTCGGAATTGCTGGTAGTTTGAGAGCTTACAATAACTTGATTTTTGCCTGTGGCCAATATGGTGTTCTAACTCAATTTGGTGGTCAATATGAATTTATTCATAACACAATTGCTCTAACAAATTTTGATATGAATAGAGAAAGTCCGGCTGTCGCATTCACAGATTATGTTAAAGTAAATAATGTACCCGTCGGTAATAATCTAATAGTGAATTTTAAAAACAATATAGTAACTGGTACAGGTGATGAAGAGTATTTTATAGACTCAAAACACACTACACCCGCTGTAGTAATTACTGAATACAATATGTTAAAAACTAAACAAAATTGGTCGAGTACGAATCTGAAAAATTTAAATCCCCAATTCTTAGATCCGAGTTTAAGTTTAAGTAATAATTTTACAGAAAATTATAGATTGAAATCAAGTTCGCCCCTGAAGTCAGCGGCTATGTATTTAAATACACCATCAGAAATCTTGACTGATGCTGATGGTGTATTGCGTGCAAATCCTCCAAGCATGGGATCTTACGAGTAAATTATTTTTTATAAAGTGGGAAATCTTTCATCCATACATTCACTTCTTTCTTCACCTTCTTAATTACTTTTTCATCTTCAGAATTCATCAACACTTTGTCGATTAATTCTACAATCTTATCCATGTGTTTTTCTTTCATACCACGCGATGTAATCGCTGCAGTACCTATACGTATACCTGATGTTACAAATGGTGATTTGTCATCAAATGGTACCATGTTTTTATTAATAGTAATATCTGCTAATACCAATGCGTTTTCTGCTGCTTTACCAGTGATGTTCTTATTACGTAAATCAATTAACATTAAATGATTGTCTGTACCACCAGAAATAATTTCATATCCGCGTTTCATAAATGCCTTCGCCATTGCTTGTGCATTTTTCTTCACTTGTAAAACATATTTGAAATATGATTCAGATAATGCTTCTCCAAATGCTACTGCCTTTGCAGCAATCACGTGCTCTAAAGGTCCGCCTTGTGTACCAGGGAAAACCGCTGTATCTAAAATTTGTGACATCATTTTAACCTCTCCCTTTGGAGTTTTTAATCCCCATGGATTTGCAAAATCTTTACCCATCATAATTAATCCGCCACGCGGACCTCTTAATGTTTTATGAGTAGTTGTCGTAACAATATGACAATGTGGTAGTGGGTCATTTAATAATCCACGTGCAATTAATCCAGATGGATGTGAGATATCTGCCAATAACAATGCGCCTAATTTATCAGCAACTTTACGCATTCTCTTATAATCCCAATCTCTTGAATATGCCGATGCTCCACAAATAATTAATTTTGGTTTTTCTTTGATTGCAATCTTTTCAAACTTGTCATAATCTATTAATCCGGTCGCCTTCTCTACTCCATAAAAACTTGGCTTGTATAATTGACCCGAAAAATTCACTGGTGATCCATGTGTTAAATGCCCGCCATGCGATAAATCAAATCCTAAAATCTTATCACCCGGTTTCAATACTGCTAACATCACTGCTGCATTAGCTTGCGCACC
>JBKCCA010000129.1:0-7659 GCA_046305595.1 bacterium | reverse complement strand
TATTTTACAATTTCAATTGTTCCTGTTTGTGTTCTTGCTCTCGACTCTAAAGTAAAGAAGTAAGTTCCTGCTGATTGCGAATCTTTAGGGTCCCACTCAAATGCTGGGTCTACCGATTCAAAAACTTTCTTACCCCATCTGTTAAAGATGCTAAACTTAAAGCCTGGGTCGCAGTACACTTTGTATTGTTTGATGATACTGTAGGTATCATTCTTACCATCACCATTTGGTGAGAACACATTCGGTATTTCATTGGTAACATCCGTATTCGGTATCACCTTAAAGGTTAAGGTTAAGGTATCTGACTCTGATTGACAAGGGTAGTTACCTGTTACAAATTTCGCTGTGTAAATATTGTCTGATATTTGATCACATCCAGTGGTCCATTTAAAGAATGCTTTACCTGTACCTGCTACTTCTGTTTGCTCAAATGTTGCTGAACTACTTGGTAAGCTGTACACATCACCTATTGTGCTGATACGAATCGAATCACCCGGGTTCACACTCGTTGCGATCAATTCTAACTCATAGGTTTGTCCGGCTACTAATTCTATTAAACTATCTTGCGCTACGTTGAACACTGGATTTAAATCTGGGTTCGTGGTCACTTTCACTGTGAAGGTATACGCTGCTGAATCTTTCGGATTACGGCAGGCTTCATCCCATGCTGCTATCTTAATCGTATACGGTTCATCTCTAATCAAAGCACAATCTAATACCCAGCGTAATACGGTTGACACGGTATCTTTACCCAAGCCATTTGCTCTAACAATTTCTGGGCGAGGGTAACCTTGTGGTATGTTACTATAGACTGTATCTAGGGTGATGATCTCCCCTGTTAAAGTATCATATGCTGATAGAGGTATTTCTAAAACGGTGGTAGCTGGCAATACATACGTTGGTAATAAATTCGCCATGGTTGCTGCCGTAAATTGAGGCACAAAGTTAGGGCGCTCTAATACCGTGATGTTAAATATTAAAGTATCACGCTCAGGGTTTATACATTCGTTATCTCTAGCGATTACATAAGCTACATACGGAGTACTGCGAATATCTAAGCAGTCACTCTGCCAGCGCAATACTGTTCTTGCTGAATCTTTACCTTCTACTGGTACTAATTCTGCTACGTTTTTCACCAAGGTAGCATTCAAAATTTCAGAGCTTGCATCTAAGGCGATGAACACTGAGTCGAAACGTATATTGGTGTCTACTGCATATAAGTTGTATAAGAAATTATCACCACCATAAATCGAAGTATCTACCACATTGTATTTTACATTCGTTGGCGTTCTAAATTCTGGTGCTGAGTTAAACGGACCTGTTGCGTACACTAAAATTTCTTCTGTCGTAGTAATCGTCGGACAACCCTCATCAGAAGCACGTAGTGTTAAGCGGTACGGTTCTAAGCGAACGTTGGCACACACTGGTGACCAAATGAAGGTAACCTTCATACTATCGTTAGACGTAGTGGTGTCGATGATCGGCATCGCGCCACCTGGTACTGCAGCAAAGTCTGTTAAGTCAGGGTATAAAGTAATTTGTTTATATCTGTTATAAGCTAAGCTGTACACATCTCTAATCACAATACTAAAGCTATCGGTGGTACCTTCTGCTACACTAAAGGTGCTTGGCAGAGAAGCATCGAACACAGGCTTTAAATTCGGTTGATCTTTGATGTAGATCTCTATGCTAAAACGTGCTGATGATGGCGACTTACAATCGTTGTCAGTGGCTACGAACTCTACTTTGTAGGGGTCGTCGCGCTGATCATCGCATGAAGTTTGCCAAATGAAAGCAGCCGTTGAATTAATTAAACTAGGTGTTGAACTGAAAATAAATTCAGCGTTCGCTGCACCATTACCTGGGTCAGGATTATACGAGATCGTTACTACTTGCGAAGAGTCTTGATCATAGGTTCTCAAGATAGAATCACTCGCTAACTGAAAACGTTCTCCTGCATTCACAAAATATCGTAAGACCGTTTGGTTAGATACTTTTGATTTAATGGTATCAGGTAAAATGAAAAAAGGATCGATGTTATCTTTCTTCACGACATAAAGAGTCACGAAGGTAGAGTCGTAGAAGGGCGATGGACATGTTTTGTCGCGCACCACTACCGTAAAGTTATAAGGGTTATCACGTACGTGATCACACTTAGGTTTCCAATTAAACTCCCCTATCACAGAACCTTGTCCTTCAATCACTAAATTCCTCGCATCTTGTCCGCCTAATGGTATACCCGCCTTACCCCATTTTGCTTGATAAGTATTAGGGTCTAATAAGTTTTCACCGGGTGAGATATTAGGTAAGATGAACATGAATAGAGAGTCAAGCGGACTGTCTCTTGAAGTGAAGGTTAATTTAAAATCTTCGTTATAGTAAATCGTATCTACAATATTTCTTTTTTGGTTATTGTTATCTTCAGTTACAGGAGGTGCTTCAGGGCAAAGTACAGTCTCTAACTGAAACTCTCTTCTGATCTCACCAATCTTCACACCGTTACGCCATTCTTCGCATTTGAAGGCTACTAAGTAACGACCTGTACGAGTTGGAATGAAATTGATAATACCAGTACGAGGGTTGATAGTTAAATCAGGTACACCGTCAATGATGTTATAGGCTAAGTTATAACCAGGTGCCCACTCTATATAGTTATGTGGCTTTACATTACCATCATCTAAAGGTTGTGCTAAAGAGAATACTAATGAATCACCATTTGCGTCAGTTACTTCCCAATTAAGTGTATAAGGTTTACCTACACAATAGAAAGCTAAAGGTGCTTTTTTAAATTCAGGTGAAGAGTTATTGACATAAGGTGAAGCCGTATTTAAACGAGGGAACTCCATGGTAAATAAAATACCTGCTGAAATAGAATTTAAAACGTTCGATACACCAGGGTTACGACAGCAAGTACTACCAGCAACATAATAACCAGCTGCTGCGTTTAATGCAGACAAGTTTACAGGAGCAGATTCGTAAACATGCATCTCTAATTTAAGGTCGGCACCCGGAGGCGGACAATCTTTAGGGTCGTAAGTAATATTATATTGTTGAACTCTTGGTAGAGTAATGGTTTGGATAAGTGCGTTATCACCATTTCTATAAATATTTAAGCTTTGAGATGGTGGCAAAGGAATACCAGTAACATCTCTATAACATTTTAAACGTAATACATACATGTTATTACCAAGTCCAACCAAATTCATATCGTACCCAACATAGTGATCGGCACTGGCTAATGAACTAATGAATAGAAATAAGCTAAATAGGTATAATCGCAATTTATTCATAATACATAATAGTTTAGTAGAATAGATTTAAGCATTTGCCAAATATTATGCCAAAAACAAAAAAGGCGGTCATTGACCGCCTTTTTAATAATATTATGATTGCAAATTACTTCACTAATACTTTTTGTACGCTTTTGTTATTGCTTTCTGATACTTCTACAAAGTATAAACCAGAAGCATAGTTAGAAACATCAAATGAAGTAAACAATAAAGATTTTGTAGGATAAGATTTTTCAAATACTACTCTACCCATCATATCAGTAACTTTAATTGTTGAAGCACCATTTACATTAGCACTAACATATACTAAATCATTACCATTAGAAGGGTTAGGGTAAACTTTGAAAGCATCAACTTTACCAAAGTTAACACTTGCAGGTAATCTTACAGATCCCCATTTAAAGATACCACCAACTGTAGCACTAGTGTTAAAGCCACCAGACCAACCATTATTGATATCATTAAACTGAACCGAGGTGTGTTGTATTTTATCTACACCGATCCAAGTAGTTCCACCATCTTCAGTATAAGCAGAACCTAATCCACCTGAATTAAAGTTTGCAGAAGTTACAAACCAAGTATTTGGTGTACCTGGTACATAAGCTATATCATTAAAGTCAAATACATCACTTGCAGTGTCAATACCAGCATAAGCCCAAGTTGAACCACCGTCAATTGAAATTATTAATGCATTTACAGCTTGAGTTGTATTTCCCATAACTCCTAAAACTGTGTTTTTATCTTTGAACTCTAATTTCGGAATATAAGTACCAGTAACATTTAATGGAGTAGTAGAAGTTGTCCAAGTCAAACCTCTGTCTTTACTAACTAGCATATTACCAAAGTTTGTAGGATATAAAATAGTACTGTCATTAGCACCAAAATATCCAACTGTACCATATTCATTAGCTTGTGGAACATATGGAATGTTAGCTTGAGAAACTCTATTCCAAGTTACACCATAGTTATTTGTAGTATAAACTTCAAAATAACCACCAGCAGGGTCACCTAAAGCAACACCATCTTTAGCATTAAAGAAATGTACTATATTGATAAATGATGAAGAAGCAACAAATTTACCAGCACTTACTTTTGTCCAGTTTGAACCACCATTTGTAGTTTTATATACACCTTGAGGAGCAATAGTTGCTGAAATAGGGTAAATGGCTGCATAAGCAGTATCTGCATCAATTGCAGAGATGTTAGCTAAACCGAAGTTCGCATTTAAACCAGTTCCTGTAACTGTACCTGCTAACCAAGTAGCACCACCATCAGTAGTCATGGTATAGTCTCTAATTGTTGTTGCTGCTTGTGTTCCATCATAAGCTGTTGCCCATACAACATTACTATCTACTACTGAGAATCCGTTAACACCTCTAGATGCTGAAGGGAAACCAGAGTTTTGAACATGCCAAGCCATTTGTGCGTTTGCTGAAATTGCAGCAATAATCATGGCAGATAAAAGTAAAAGTTTACGTTTCATATATTTTTTGTTTGTTATTATTCAATAATATAATACTCATTTTTAGAGTAATTGTTTCGCTAAAATACAATTCTAATACTATTCGATGCTAATTTTAATCAATTTGTAACAATATGATTGCATATAGTACTATGTATTGCATAGTACTATATAATTTGTATGTTTGCATCATGATAGTTGAAAACACACAAACGCAAATGAGAAAGGGTATACTCGAATATTGTATACTCAGTATTATTTCACATGGTGAAATATATGCCTCAGATATATTGAATGAACTTCGAACTGCAAAGTTGCTAGTAGTAGAAGGCACACTTTATCCGCTTTTAACAAGACTTAAGAATAACGGCTTATTAAGTTATCAGTGGTTAGAATCTACGAGTGGACCTCCGAGGAAATATTATCAATTAACCAATGAAGGAAGATCAGTATTAGTTGAGCTAGAAAAAACCTGGGATGAATTGCATTATGCAGTTTCTACAGTTAGCGTAAATAAATCGAACAAGCAAAACCTATAATTAAGATGAACAAGACAATCATAATAAATATCAGTGGCACTATTTTTCATGTAGAAGAAGAAGCATACGAAAAGTTGAAAGTTTATATGACGGATGTTAAAAATTATTTTTCGAAATCTGAGGATAGTTTCGAGATAATTAGCGACATAGAAAGTCGTATAGCAGAACTATTCTTAGAGATTATAAGAGCTGAAGAGAAAGAAGTAATAATTTCTAAAGATGTTGAGAAAGTAATTAGAACGATGGGCCAACCCGAGCAATTTGAGAAAGAGATGTCAGATGAAGATATTTTTACTGAGGAACCATCTCTTATTATCAAAAAAAGACTTTATAGAAATTCAGAAGATAAAATTGCAGGAGGAGTTTGTTCAGGTATTGCAGCTTATTTTAATATCGATCCAATTTGGATTAGATTACTATTAATCATTTCTATTTTCATTTTTGGTACAGGTGTTTTGCTATATATTATATTATGGATGATTATGCCTGAGGCAAATACAAGAACTGAAAAATTAGCAATGCGAGGAGAGTCTCCAACGATTGAAAGTATTAGAAGATCAGTAGAAAAAGAAATCAATGGAATTCGTAGAAACTTTGATGAACAAAATAAAAATAGATCATCAGCATTAAGAGTATTAATAAATAATTTAGTAACTGCAGTTAGGTCAATTCTAAAATTTGGCATAAAGGTATTAGTAAAAGCAATTGGTGCATTAATATTTGCAATAGCATTAGCATTAATTATTGCATTATCAATTTTAATCTCAACACTTTTAGGCATTACAAATTTCGAATTATCTAGTGACATGCCTTTGTTTTTATTAAGGGAAGAGAATCAAGAATTAATGTTAATCACTACTTATATAGTGGGTATGATTCCATTGCTAGTTATTTTTTTAGTAGGGATCAGAATTTTATTTAATACAAATTTATTTAATAGAGTATCAGGACTTTCAATGTTGGGTGTTTGGTTATTGTCTTTATTCGTTACAATTTATTATGCAGTAGATACATTACAAAATTTCAAAGAAGAAGGAACCTTACAAGAAACTAAAATATTAACTAAATCAAGTGTAGATAAATTTTATCTAATAAGTGATGATGATGATTCTATGTTAATTGATACGATTAAGACCAATGAATTAAAAATTAAAAACAGAGTAATAATTAAATCAAAAAACAGAAATTCAGGATTTGATAATATTGATATTAGGGTAGAAAAAAGTGATGATGAAAATTTCAAATTAGTTACCAATTATATTAGCAGAGGCAAAACTGAAAAACAAGCAATTGAACTTGCAGAAAATATAAAATATGATTTCAGACAAATAGATTCAATTTTGATTTTCCCGAAAATATTTAAAGTAAAAGAGAACTCATTATGGAGAGTACAAGAAATTGATTTGGTTTTATATGTACCAGAGGGAAAAGAATTAATTATACATCAAGATGTAGATCAACATATTGATAATATATATTCTCATGAATGTAAAAAAGATAAACAGTTGAGGGTTTATTGGAGAATGGGTAAAGATGGATTAGTATGCGAAAAAGACAGCATGCTTAGTACTATGTATTAAGTAAAAGTATTAAGTATTAAGATTGAGGAGGTGCTATTTTTAAAAGATAGCACCTCTTTTTTCTTTGTACTTAGTACTTAATACTTTGTACTATTAATGAATTGCTCATTCTCATCAAGCAGGAAACTCATACACTTTTCAGCATTTTTAAGAATTTCAATTCTTGAGTATTTCCAAGGTTTCCAAAAGGCTTCTAATACTTGAGCAAATGTTTTTTCATCCCAATTTTCAAAAGGTGATTTGGCACTAGAATTTGAATCTATATTTGTAATGTATAATGTGTTTTTATGAAATGTATATTCAAAATCGTTAATTACAGATAATAAATAATTAGAGTAATAAAATTTAGCAGATAGTTCAGCAAATTGTATTGGTAATAATTCCTTTGAATCTATTTTAGAGAGTAAAGATTTATGGTAATTAGCGTTCATTCCTAAATCTTGTAAACAAATTATCAATCCTGTTTTTTTATATTTCAATGAAAACGTAAGAGTGTTAATTTCATTTTTATGTTCAAAATGATAGCTGGTATCATCCGAAGTGTTTATAGAAAAAGTGGATAGAGAAAAAGGTAAAGGTTCATCCCACTCAACATCAAGAATTAAACTTTGAAGTTGAAAATGTAAATGCTTGAATTTTTTAATTAATAAAGGTGAAATTTTAAATCCTTCTTCTTTATATTCTTCACTTTTTAGTCCGAACCTAATCTCATTGTAAATTAATCCGTATACAATAATAGCAGACCATTGAAACCATTCTATTTCTGAGATTTCTATTGATTCTTTATC
>JBKCCA010000128.1:0-2164 GCA_046305595.1 bacterium | reverse complement strand
TAAATGAAGTATTTAATAAAATAGGTACGCTCGTTTTATCATCAATTAATTGATCTTTATATCGTTTCGGATCGACAATACCTGCTATTCTACACATATGTATTTACATGGCTTCGCCTGTTCAGTCACAAGGACTAAATAAACACCTAAATATAAATTAAAAATATGGCTCTAGGTAGACTGTTGGGATGTTAAGAATTATTGATTTATTGAGCTCATCGAATCTGATGATGAATCTTTTTGAATTTTTCAAATCAACTAATTCTCCTGTCATGCCGTGAAAAGGTCCACCGACAACATTGACTTTTTCTCCAACACTAAATCGATAATCTGAGATTTCAAGTTCAGACTCTGAACTTAATATTTTTTTGAGTAAATTAATTTGTTCTTCTCTAATGGGTGCTGCTTTACCTGAAAAAGTAATATATCTAACAACTCCAGGAGTTTGAAGTACTTCGTAATATTCACGTTCTGACACATGAACGAACATATAAGAGTTAAATAATGGCTCTTCGACCCATTTTTTGCGATCAGACCATTGTTTTAACTTTTTTTGCAATGGTAAATAAACTTGGAAACCGCGTTGTAATAATAGAGCATAAGTCTTTTTCTCTGCTCTCGATTTGGTATAAATAGCATACCAAAAATATTTATCAGAACTCATCATTACTTACTAAAAAGATTCCTGATTTTATTGTATGTTTTGTTAATGAAGCTATCTTCTGAGCCATCAGTATAATAGCCATAACTCTTATTACCATAAGCAGAATAATCTGTATAGTAATATTGGCCAGATCCATAACTTCCTTTTTTATTGTTTGAATAAATTCTTGAGTGTAATGGGTCATTAGAGAATCCATTTAGTACGATTACAGAATTATTCAATCCGAATTCTATAGAAACCCTCTCTGGTATAGAAGCTGCATTATAGGTAGAAACACCTGACCTCAATACGAATATATTGATATCACTTGTTCTAACTAAAGGTATAGCATCTGATACTAATCCTATAGGTGCTGTATCGACTAAAACGTAATCAAATCTATCTTTTAACTCCTTCATCAATTGACGCATTCTCTCTGAATACAATAATTCTGAAGGGTTAGGTGGCATTGGACCAGCCGGGATGAATGACAAATTCTCGACATGCGTCTGATGTATAATTTTTTTCACGTCACACTGATTAGAAAGGTAAGATGTTAAACCCCAATCATTCTTCAACTTAAAAGTATGGTGTAATTTAGACTTTCTTAAGTCACCATCTATAACTACTACTTTTTTGTTAATTAATGATAAGGTACTTGCTAAATTGATTACTGTAAAGGATTTACCCTCACCTGAAACTTCAGAAGTCACACAAATTATTTTACTTGCAATATCAGAAGCAATGAAACTCAAATTTGTTCTAACAGAACGAACTGATTCGGAGAACATTGACTTCGGATTACTTAAACTTAGAATTTGACTTGAGTTTTTATCGATTGTGCCTGGAAAATTTCTAATTACCCCTATGATAGGTACGTGTGTAATAGTTTCTACGGTTTCTTTATCAAAAATTCTTTGATTTACTACTCTTGCTAATAATATCAATCCGACACCAATTAATAAACTTATTATAAATGAAGTCGTATAAACTGAATTTTTATTGGGTGAAATTGCTCCATAATTTGGTATAGCAGGATCAATTACATTTGATGAAGGCATAATAGCAGATTTAGCAATGGATGCTTCTAATCTTTTCTCTTGTAAGTAAGAATATACTTTCTGATTAATTTCAAAATCACGCTCTAGGTTTATTAAGTCTCTTTCAGCACTTGGTATAAGCTTTAATTCATCTTTTGCAATAGCTAATTGCTTTTCAATGAATTTAATGGTTCTATTATTTCTATCTCTTGAAGCTTTAATATTTAAAGTGATTGCTTTTTTTGCTTCTTCTATTTGTCTATCGATTTCTTGTATAGGTGCAGCATTATCAGCATATAAACTTTGCTTTTTAATTCTCTCATTGAACATGGTATTCATCTGATTAACTAATTCTGTCATTAGTTTATCTTCAGTACCATCTAATGTAAAGTTTAAGGTTAGTGTCTCTTTATTGTTTTTGATCTGTTCTTCTAATAAATCAATTGCTATACTTTGAATATTAATTAGATTTTTTTGTACT
>JBKCCA010000127.1:0-1792 GCA_046305595.1 bacterium | reverse complement strand
GGCTACTAAGTAACGACCTGTACGAGTTGGAATGAAATTGATAATACCTGTACGAGGGTTGATGGTTAAATCAGGTACACCGTCTAATATATTATAAGCTAAGTTATAACAAGGTGCCCACTCTATTAAGTTATGTGGCTTTACAATACCATCATCTAAAGGTTGAGCTAATGAGAATACTAATGAATCACCATTTGCGTCTGAAACTTCCCAATCAAGAGTATAAGGCTTACCTACACAATAGAAAGCTAAAGGTGCTTTTTTGAATTCAGGTGAAGAGTTATTGACATAAGGTGAGGCCGTATTTAAACGAGGGAACTCCATGGTAAATAAAATACCTGCTGAAGAAGAATTTAAAACGTTCGTTACACCAGGGTTACGACAGCAAGTACCTCCAGCTAAATAATAACCAGCTGCTGCGTTTAATGCAGACAAGTTTACAGGAGCAGATTCGTAAATATGCATCTCTAATTTAAGATCGGCACCCGGAGGCGGACAATCTTTAGGATCATAAGTAATATTGAATTGCTGAACTCTAGGTAAAGAGATATTTTGGATAAGTGCGTTATCACCATTTCTGTAAATAGATAAAGTTTCTGTACCTGGGAAACCTGCACCAGTAACATCTCGATAACATTTTAATCGTATTCTGTACATGTTATTGCCGAGTCCGATCATATTCATATCATACCCAACATAGTGAGAGCTATATGCATTAGCACTCATAATAATCATGAGTACGAATAGATAAATTTTGGTCCTAATATTTTTCATTAATTATATATTATCTTAATACTACAATTGTTCCGTTTGTTAAATAATTACGTTTACCTAAGCCATTCGCTTTTACGATGTAAACATATGTGCCTGATAATAAATATTCACCACTTGGGTCTTTACCATCCCAAACAAAATCAGGGTCTTTACTACTAAACACTTCAATTCCCCAACGATTGTAAACCGTTATTTCAAAGTCATCAACGTTATTATAATGAACGCTAAGGGTATTGTTTCTTTCTCTACCCGGACTGAATATTTGAGGTACTTGAACTAATGTTCTTTTATCGTCGCAAACACGAACTTGTTTTGTTTTAGTTACCACGCAACCGAATCTGTTCGTAACAGTAAATGACACATTGTAGTATTCTGTTGCATCATTCGGATATACGTGTGTTGGATTTGCAACTGTATCTGTGAAATTATCATCACCGACCCAGCTATAAGTATACGGACCTGAATCACCTACTACTTTTGAAATGAATTGAGTTACTTGGCCGGCACAATTGATTGAATCTACGTCGAAGTCGATATCTGGTTGATTAAATACTTTGATAACAGTATCTACGGTTGTCCAACAACCTGATACCCTATCATTCATACTCAAGCTTACTTTAAAGAATCCCGAACCAGCATTTAAAATAACTGAAGGAGATCTTATACCTGATATTGAAATCGTGTTATTAGGAATTACATCTGGATATTCATTGATCGTCCAGACCCAAGCTGTATCATCACCAGAAATTACTACTGGAGAAAATACGGTAGGTAAGCCAGCACAATCAGGAGCTACTTGAATAGTAAACTCCATCGGGTTTCTAACAGTTAATGTATCTTTTATTAAAGTAACACAACCATTGATTGTATCAGTAACTGTTAAGCTTACAATTTTCGGACCGTTGCTCATGTATGTATGTACAGGTCTTCTGTCGGTGCTTACTGTATTAGCATCTAACTCCCATAAGAAAGTGAAATTATTCGTATCGCTACCACTTGCAATATCTAGGTCGAAATT
>JBKCCA010000126.1:0-3948 GCA_046305595.1 bacterium | reverse complement strand
ACTTGGAATAGCATTCCGGTTACAAAATTCTTAAGCGAGGAGCAACAACAAACTATTATCAATGATACGATGGTTGGTGGTGCTACTTTAACTAAGTTATTAGGTACTTCAGCTTGGTATGCACCAGGTGCTGCAGGTGCTGCATTAGTTGAAAGCATCATTCGCGATGAGAAAAAATTATTCCCTTGCTGTGTTTACTTAGAAGGAGAGTATGGTCAGTCAGATATTTGCTTAGGCGTACCAGTTGTTATTGGTAAAAACGGATGGGAGCAAATTGTAGATTACAAACTTTATGAAGAAGAACAAGCAATGTTCAACAAGAGTGCTGAGGCAGTTCGTAATATGAACAATGTCTTAGTAGATATGAAATTAGTATAAACTAAATTAATTGAGAGGCATTGGAAACAATGCCTCTTTTTTTATGCGAAATAATAAAGCAATTTCTTTCGAAATCATTCACCTAAATGAGCAAGGTTATCATTTGAAAATTAAAACTCAAGTGAACGATATTGTTGCTGATTTTATTCTCGATACTGGAGCTTCACAAACAGCTTTTGATTTAAGTTTTATAAAAAATATTCTACCTGAAAATCAAATCGTATCATCTGAACAAATCTCTTCTGGTTTAGGCACGAATAATATGTTGAGCTATGAGGTTGTAATTGAAAAATTCCAAATTGGACATCATCTCTTCGAAAATTATAAAGCCGCAGTATTAGATTTATCTCATGTAAACGCAACCTATGAAAAATTAGGTATTCAAAATATTCATGGAGTTTTAGGGAATGATATTCTCTATAAATTAAAGGCTCTTATTGATTATAAGAATCTGCAGTTATGGCTTAATGATAGTACTGAAGTAGCTAGTAGCTAGTCACTAGTAACTGTCTAGCTACTAGCTACTAGCTACTTTAGTACTATTTTTTATTATCTTTATTTCATGAAATTAAAATTAATCGCAGTCTCAATTTTATTGCTTAGCATGTCTTCATGCCAAGTAGGTAGATACATAGTTTACAACTTCGCTGATATCAATGATCATAAAAAATTTCCGAAAAGAAACTTGAAAGAAAGTAAAGAGCCTTTCATGTTTCATCAAGTTGAAAATTCACCATTTAAAGGAGAATTTATTTACAAAGAAAAAAATATAAAACTAGATGAATTTCTTCCGAAAAATAAAACGGTTTCATTTCTAATCATAAGAAATGATTCTATTCTTTATGAAAATTATTTTAAAGGATATGATAAGAATGATGTGGTGCCATCATTCTCTATGGCGAAGTCTATAACCTCTGCATTGATTGGCTGTGCTATAGATGAAGGTAGAATCGGTAATGTTCATGATCCAATTGTATCATACATCCCTGAATTAAAAAATAGTGGTTTTGATAAAGTAACTATTTATCATTTATTGCAGATGACATCCGGATTAGATTTTAATGAAAGTTATTATAATCCTTTCGGTGACGCTGCTAAATTTTATTACGGCACTAATTTGAGAAAGGCAATTTCTAAAATGAAAACGAAATCTGATCCAGGTTTAAACTTCGAATACCAAAGCGGTAATACGCAATTACTCGGATTGGTTTTAGAGCGAAGTTTGAAAGATAAAACAGTTACTGAATATCTTCAAGAAAAAATATGGACACCATTAAATATGGAAACGCCAGCTTCTTGGAGTATAGATAGACGCATCAACGGACTTGAAAAAACATTTTGTTGTATAAATGCTACAGCACGTGATTTCGCTAAATTTTGAAGATTATACTTAAACAAAGGTTACTGGAATTCAACTCCAGTTATACCATATAACTGGGTTGTCAATTCTACACAACCTGATAATGATAAGATAAGTCCAGATTACTACCAATACCAATGGTGGATACCAAACCCAGGTAAAGACTATATGGCCCAAGGTATACTCGGACAATTCATATATGTAAATCCGGAAAAAAATCTAATAATTGTTCGCCAAGGAAGTGACTACGGTAATGTGAGTTGGTGGAGATTCTTTACAGACTTAAGCAAATCTTTATAAACTTAGTACTAGAGTAGCTAGTAGCTAGTCACTAGTAACTGTCTAGCTACTAGCTACTAGTAGCTCTAGTACTAAGTTATACATCTATACGTGCGTATTTCGCATTTCTCTCTATAAAGTCTCTTCTCGGTGCAACTACATCACCCATTAGCATAGATAAAATATGAACACACTCATCAGCATTTTCAATAGTTACTTGGCGTAAAGTACGAGACTCTGGGTTCATGGTTGTTTCCCATAATTGCTCAGCGTTCATCTCTCCCAAACCTTTGTAACGTTGAACGTTTACAGATTCTTCTTTGCCTTGACCTTTTAATCGTTGAATAGCAATATCACGTTGATCGTCATTCCATGCATACTCTTGTTCTTTACCTTTTTTCACTAAGTATAGTGGTGGAGTAGCAATGTATATGTATCCCGATTCTATTAATTCTTTCATGTATCTGAAGAAGAATGTAAGAATCAATGTGGTAATGTGTGAACCGTCGATATCAGCATCGGTCATGATAATGATTTTATGATATCTTAACTTGTCTACATTTAATGCTTTAATATCATCTTGAGTACCAATACTTACACCCATAGCAGTGAAAATATTTTTTATCTCGTCGTTCTCATAGATTTTATGTTCCATTGCTTTTTCAACGTTCAAGATTTTACCTTTTAAAGGTAAGATCGCTTGAAAAGCTCTGTTTCTTCCTTGTTTTGCAGTTCCACCCGCTGAATCTCCCTCGACAAGGTATAATTCACAAACCGATGGGTCTGATTCTGAACAGTCAGATAGTTTGCCTGGCAAGCCTGTACCAGTTAATACATTTTTTCTTTGTACTAACTCTCTTGCTTTACGTGCTGCATGTCTAGCTGTAGCTGCTAATATTACTTTCTGTACAATTTGCTTAGCCTCTTTGGGGTTCTCTTCTAAATAAATATTTAAAATTTCACCCACTGCCTGATCAACTGCACCAGTTACTTCATTATTACCTAACTTGGTTTTCGTTTGTCCTTCGAACTGAGGCTCCTGAACCTTTACCGAAATTACTGCTGTCAAACCTTCTCTAAAGTCATCACCCGTAATTTCAATTTTCAAATTCTTTAACATACCAGATTTATCAGCATATGCTTTCAAAGTCCTCGTTAATCCGCGTCTGAAACCAGCTACGTGAGTTCCACCTTCAATAGTGTTAATATTGTTTACATATGAATGTATGTTCTCTGTATAAGTGGAATTATATTGCAACGCTAATTCAACAGGAATACCTGATTTCATACCCTCTACATAAATGGGTTCTGGAATTAATGGTTCTCTTGTACCATCCAAATACTTAACGAACTCTTTTAATCCACCTTCTGAGTAAAAAGTTTCAGCGAAAAATTCACCTGTCTCCGTTTTCTCACGCTCATCTGTTAATGTTAAACGGATGCCTTTATTTAAATACGCTAACTCTCTTAAACGAGCAGCTAAAGTGTCAAATTTGTATTCAGTAGTCTGAGTGAAAATTTCAGCATCAGGTTTGAAAGTTACAATCGTACCTCTATAAGTAGTTTCACCAGTTTGCTTAACATCAAACTGTGGCTTACCTTTTGAATATTCTTGTACGAATACCTTACCATCACGATGAACCTCTGCTTGTAAAAATGTAGATAAAGCGTTCACGCAACTCACGCCCACACCGTGCAATCCGCCTGATACCTTGTAAGTATCCTTATCGAATTTACCACCAGCGTGAAGCACTGTCATTACAACCTCTAAAGCCGATTTCTTCTCTTTAGGGTGCATGTCAGTAGGTATACCTCTACCATTATCTTTAACTCTAATTGAATTGTCTTCTAAAATAGAAACATAGATGTCTGTACAGTAACCTGCTAATGCCTCATCGATAGAGTTATCGACAACCTCATAAACTAAGTGG
>JBKCCA010000125.1:0-7024 GCA_046305595.1 bacterium | reverse complement strand
TCCACACTCTGTTCTTACCATGTTGATAAGGGAACAATTGAGTAACAGGTATGCCTGATGAATTTCTTAATTGCTTTGCAACTTGTAAAACAGAAAGTGGCAATGACATTTTATTATAGTCGGGCCAAATTTGTTCAGGTGCAGTAGTACCATCAGGAGTTATGCTTAATGGTATTTCGTATTCATAATAGTTATCAGTATAGTCGATACCAAAACGTACGAAAGCAACCATCTCATTATTTTGTAGATTATTTCCTTCAGCGTGAATAAACATCTCTACTTTCTTATATGAACGAAAATCCATATTCGAAATTTTATATGCCATTACCTGATCGTCTTTTTTAAAATTACATGCATTCAATAATAATGATTGTTCGTTCACTCTCGAATCACCTCTTACGTCTTGCAAGTTTCTTTCTTGAATAATTCCTGGAGGCAATACATATGGAATAGGAGTACGTTTAGCATTTTCTTCAATATTAATTGTAGACAAATCAAATATCGCATCTGATTTTGCTTCAGTACCTTCACCAGGTGTAACTGTTGGGTCAACTCTTCTCCACTCTCCTCTTACCAATTGTAAACGAGCAAAACGAAGTGTTACTGTATCAGAGAAACCTGTCAAGAAAGCTCGCATAAAACGTATTGCTCTAAAGTCTTGTATCTCTCCTACTCTCGATTCGAATTTTGTTAAAGGCACTCTGAATTGATACCAAGTAACATTCTCTACTTTACCATTTGCAAGACGAACAGGGGCAACTACTTTATCGGTAATGAATGAAGTACCAGGGTCGGGGTTTTCAAGGTCACCCGGACTCAATCTGACTCTGTATTGGAAATATTCATCACGATCACTTTGTGCGTTATCACGATTGATGTCTTCTGTATCTGGATTTTGATTTGCTGCTGTATTACTTAATCCGGTTTTACTCAAAGACTGTTGTTCAGTCGGTGAGTTCCCTTCATGTCCGTTGTAATTTTTATAACGATCGATAATACTTGCTTGTACATTATCTAAATTATCACCTCTATAATAATTATAATCATCGGCACTTGGGTCATTCAATGCATTCAAATAAGCTGCAGAGTTTGCGCCAAATGCTGCCTCTAATAAATCTAAATATGATTGTTTAAAAAATGTTCTTTCTTCAGTTGTATTTAATCCGTCGAGTCCGATATCTTGTAATGCTCTCGCCTCTTCAGAATTTCCGAAGGCAGGAGACAATGGATAAATAGTTCCTACTCTACCCCAAGTTGTGCTATCGTATCTATCAGCAGCACCATCCGTAGGTAAACCATTTTCTATAGATTCTTTACCATCTTTCAAAATATCTTCAGAGATACTACCTAAGTTAAAATATAATTCACCACCACCAGAACCTGGCTTATTGATGAAAGGATCTAACAACCAAAATTCGATGAACTCTACGTTTAAAGCTTCAAAGTCATTGGTTTCTAACCTACGCATAATACCACCCCAAGCACCAGCAGGATTTCTTAAGGTACCATCCGAATTTAATCCATTAATTGTATAGTTATACGGACCTCTTTCTTTCGGGAAATACGTTAAGTCGAGTGTAGATAAAATATTAGGTTGCCCAGCAGGAATTTGTTTACTCGGGAATACTTCTTGTTCTGTCACTTCACGTACATAGTGATTTGATAATTGATTACGATCAGATCTTAAATGTTGCGGAGTTCTATTATCAGTTCTACTGTAAAATAAATTATCAATTTGATAAAAAGAAATTCGTGCACGATTGAATCCGTATTCTAAATCATTGTATAATCTAGATTCAGGAAACAATGATGGAGTACTAGATAATGACCAAGCAGCTGCAGATTTTAAATCAATAGATGAACGGCTACCTTCAAAATCATCGATGTATGAAATACCACTTCTATTTTGTGGTGTATTTAATAATCGTGAATGCCCAGGGTCTAATCTTGCATATTCAGCAGAGGCCGTTATTGATGAATTTGCTTTTGTTTCAATCAAAGGTAAGCGGTCGACTAAGTTTGTTAAATAACGTGAGTCGGTACGATAATTAACATCGAATCCGTACATATTATTGGCGATAGGTTCATCACCTATATTTACTTTTTGAGTTAGAGGTCTTTCAGTTAATCGAATAAAAGTACCTCCTAAATTTAAATCATCACTAACTTTATAATCGAAACGATTACCAATAAAAGTTCGAGATTGAATACCAAATAAAGTTGAACTTTCTAAGTCTACTGTGATAGGTGTACCAGAACTTAAGATACCAGAGTTTACAATTTTGACACGACCAACATTATAGTCGACGGTATAATCAACACCTTCAGTAAGCACTTGCGTACCTGACTTTACAACGACAGAACCTTGCGGTATGTTGATTGCATTTAAAGAAAATTCTGAATTACTAGTTGATTGAAAAGAACCTTGAATGGTAAATTTATTTTTTCGTGGCAGCTGTTGAGCTTTAAATTTTGTAGAGTCGTATAATTCTGTGAAGGCAATGTTATTAGCAAGAGTTGCATCACCACCGGCGGCAATTAAATCATATAAGTATGAACCGAAGGGTTCAATTTTCGTAAATATAATTCTACCATTGGCGGCATTCACAGTGATGTTAGGTACAAAGTCAAAAACACCATCAGGTGTTGGAGTTTGCTTAACATCTAATTTATCTAATCCAAATACTCTAATCAAAGGAACATTTTTTACATTCTCAGGCCCTTCGGGTAAGTAGTTAATGTTGTTTGCAGTTTTTTCGTCGAGATACATTACATCTAACCTGAATTGGTCAGAGTTAATTTGAAATGCATTCAATGAATAAATATTTTTCATCATCAAATCCCAAATTGGCAAACTCGTTTTCAAAGAAACGTTCTTTAGCAATTTAGTATATAACATTGTTGCCGGATTAGTTTCGGTACGTTCGTTAGAAAGTTCACCGACTGTATATTCAATTCCATCGACAGTGTAACGATAAGCAACAGCTAAAACTTCATCAGCATTTAATGATGCGTTCAAAGAGATATAACCTAACTGCGGATGAAAAGTGAATTCTCGATCAGTCAATTTTCTTGCACGAATTTTCGCGTAGTTATCAGGTCCTCCTTTATCAGCAAAATACCCAGCAATTGCATTATCACCAACGTTACGTGATGTTGTTGGAATAATGTCTAATAAATTATTTGATGCAGGAGCTGAACTTGTTGCTACTGAGTTTGGGTATGGAGAAGAGCTTGTAATAAGCTGCGGATTGTTTGTATAGATTCTTTGATTTTCACCTAAGTCAATTAATCCTAATATATCACGAGTATCTTCATCACCTACTCTATTTCTATTCGTTACCCAAACTTCAACTCTTGAAATTAAAATATTCGTTTTAATAATCGGAGGTTGTTCTAAAGCTCTATCGTATTGTTCACGGAAATAGTGCGATAAAAAAAAGTGTTTATTCGCTTCGTAATTATCAGCTAAAAATTTAAATTCCGTTTTTTGCGCACCATTAGTAATTTTGATTTGCTTCTTTTCAGATTTTTGTTGTGAGAATACGGATGTTACCGTTAATCGGCCGAACTGCATTTGAGTTTTCACACCGAACAAACTTTGTGAACCACTGATTAAGCTAGAGTTTAATGGTAAAGAAACGTTACCTAATTCAATCTTCTTAATAATTTCATCTTCATAGCCTGTATACTCAAGCTTCATTTGATTTTCAAAATCGAATGTAGCTTCGGTATTATAGTTTACACTAGTTTTTAATTTATCGCCAATATTACCAGTAACATTTAACTGAATTTTTTGATCAAAGTCAAACTGGCGAGTTACACGTTGGCGTTCATTTAAAATCGGATTGTCATTACGATTAAATCGACCAGCGAAAATTAATTCAGCAGTACCTTGTGGCCTGATATCTACTTTACTACCACCAAAAATTCTATCGAAGATCTGATTGTTTACATAAAGCTTAGGAATCATTCCGTTGGGTGAGATCAATGAAGATTCGGCCGAACGTTGTTTCCAATAATCAAATCTATTTTTCGAGGCTTCGTATTTTTGATATTCTTCGAAGCTCATGTAAACTGGTGCTTTGTAAAATTTACCACCAATCGTTTCTGTAATTACATATTGACGAGATTCAGGGTCGAACTCTACTTTACGTTCTACGTTAGACGGGTCTTGAAGATCAATTTTTTTCTTTTTGTTTTCAATAGCTGTACCAGGGAACTTATTACCAGAATCGGCAAGAATTATAGGTTTAAAAGGATCGTAAATATACGTGCGCAAGCCAGCCTCTGACGTCCAGACAACTGAAAATACCAGAGCAAATGCAAACAAAACTAATGCAAACGAATATAATGGGTGAAAGCGTTTCAAACCTAGTTTAAATACAATTATAAATTCTTAAGTGCTGATTTTATCAAACGTTCTACACTCAATTGAGTGCCTTCAGACTTGATAACTTGGTCAACCGCTTTTTCGGCGGTATTCTTAGCAAAACCTAGCATTACCAATGCAGATAACGCTTCTTCGCGCGTAGTATTGTTTGAAGGGGCGCTTAAAAGTGTGCCAGAACCCTCTTTTTTTAGCTTATCTTGGAGTTCAAGAACGAGTCTTTGGGCTGATTTAGGGCCTATACCCTTGATTCTCTGAATTAAAGGGATGTCTGCTTGTACAATAGCTTGTTGAATTTCTTCAGGAGAAATAGACGAAAGCATCATTCTAGCGGTATTAGGTCCGATGCCTGATACAGAGATTAAATGAGTAAAGAGTCTACGTTCCATTTCATCAAAAAAGCCATATAGAACATGGGCATCTTCTCTAATATTCAAATGTGTATAGATCATTACATTCTCATTGTCGTTTAACTGAGCATATGTATGTAATGAAATGTTGATATGATATCCAACACCATTAGCTTCAACGACGATATGTGTTGGAGATTTGAATGTTAGTTTACCTTTTATGTGATTAATCATTATTTTCTGAAAATCGATTTTCTACTTTTAACTTCTCTTTCTTCTTTAGCAGCGTTTGATGCTTCTTCTTTCGATTGAGCATCTACAACAGCGATAGTAATCATATTTACGATTTCACGTACTGATGAACCTAATTGTAAAATATGTACAGGTTTTTTCATACCGATTAAGATCGGCCCTACTGCTTCTGCACCACCAATTTCTTGTAAGATTTTATAAGCTGCATTACCAGAATCGAGGTTCGGGAAAATCAATGTATTAGCTGCTTCACCTACTAATGTAGAGAATGGATAATTGTCTTTTAACAAGTTAGCGTTAAGAGCAAAGTTAGCTTGCATCTCACCGTCAACAATTAAATCTGGACATTTCTCATGTAATTTTTGTACAGCTTCTCTAACCTTGATTGGGTTTTCAGTTTCTGAACTTCCGAAGTTAGAATAAGAGAGCATAGCTACGCGAGGGTTGATATTAAATTTCTGCACAGACTTAGCAACGATAGAAGTAATATCAACTAAATCATCAACGCTAGGGTTGATATTAACGGTGGTGTCGGCTAAGAAAATCGGACCTTGCTTGGTTAGCATTAAGTACATGCCCGCAACTTTCTTTACGTTATCATCCATACCAATAATTTGTAGGGCCGGACGAATAGTAGCAGGGTAATTTTTTGTTAATCCAGATATCAAAGCATCAGCTTCCCCTAACTCAACCATCATAGCGCCGAAATAATTTCTATCGCGCATAAATTTTTTGGCTTCGTATAAAGAGATCCCTCTACGCTTACGTTTCTCGTAAAGTGTTTCACCATACTTTGAGCATAACTCTTCGTCGAGGCGAGGATCAATCATTTTCACATCGCTTAAATTATCGAGGTTATGATCAACAATTAATTTTTGAATTTTTTCTAGGTCACCTAATAAAATAGGGTGAGCGATACCTTCATCTTTTACAATTTGGGCAGCTTTTAAAATTTTATAATTATCAGCTTCAGCGAATACAACACGTTTCGGATTTCCTTTGGCTTTTACAGAAACGGCACGCATCAATTTATCATCGAGGCCTAAACGTTTTTTCAATTCTTCTTTGTAAGCTTCCCAATCTTGAATCGGGTAACGAGCAACGCCAGATTCCATTGCAGCTTTAGCTACGGCAGGAGCTACATGAGTTATCAATCGATAGTCAAGAGGCTTAGGTATAATATAATCTTTACCGAAGGTGATATTCTTTTGGTTGTAAGCTAAGTTCACCGCTTCAGGTACAGGTTTCTTTGCAAGATCAGCGATAGCACGTACAGCAGCAATTTTCATTGCTTCGTTAATTTGTTTTGCGCGAACATCCAAGGCCCCTCTGAAAATATATGGAAAACCTAAAACGTTATTTACTTGATTAGGAAAATCAGATCTACCTGTTGCCATAATAATATCGGCACGAGTTTTTATTGCTAGGTTATAATCGATTTCAGGGTCAGGATTTGCCATGGCGAAAACGATTGGATTTTTAGCCATCGATTTCAACATTTCAGGAGTTAAATTATTTGCAGTAGAAAGTCCGACGATAACATCAGCATCTTTACAAGCATCTTCTAATTTGTGTAAATTTCTTTTTGTTGCAAAAAATCTCTTCGTCTCATCCATATGATTGGTACGATCGTCGCGTATTACACCTTCACGGTCAATCATTACAATGTTCTCTTTATTTGCACCCATCTCTAAGTACAATTTTGAACAAGAAATTGCAGCGGCACCAGCGCCAATAACTACAATTTTTACTTTTTCAATTTTCTTCTTTTGTAATTCAAGAGCATTCAACAATGCAGCTGCAGAAATAATTGCAGTACCATGTTGATCATCATGCATAATCGGAATTTGAAGTTCTTGCTTTAAGCGTCTTTCAATTTCAAAACATTCTGGGGCTTTAATATCTTCTAAATTCACTCCACCGAATGTTGGCTCCAACGCTTTCCCGGTAGCAACAAAAGCGTCGACATCCGTAACATTCAATACAATATCAAAAACGTCGATATCGGCGAAAATTTTAAATAAAATACCTT
>JBKCCA010000124.1:0-2604 GCA_046305595.1 bacterium | reverse complement strand
CCGATGGGAGGAGGGAAATTATTTTTTGCCTTTAAAATCATCAATCAGAAAACAAATAAAGAAAGAGCAAGGTGATATGGTAAGAGTAAGGGTTTATATTGATGAAACTCCTACAGAATTAACTGATGAATTATTAGAATGCTTTGCTACTGAAGATGCAGTTTTATTAGAAAGATTTAAATCATTACCCCAATTTGAACAAAAAGCGATCATTCAAAATATTTACGATTCTAAAACAGAAGAGGATAAAGCTGAGCGTATTGCAAGGTTGTTGGGGGTTTTGAGTCGTAAGTCTTAGGTCTTAGGTCTTAAGTCTCAATACGCAATACGCAATACGCAATACCCAATACATCCTTCGTTGTATCCTTCATCCTGCATAAATAAACCTGCATAAATGCAGTTGTTAATAGCTTATATTATTAGCAATTTTGAATCATTGACAATTTAATATTTTATTTTATAAACTATAAATTATTGATTATCAATTATTTATAAATTGTTGATAATTTATTTTTGAATACTAAAAAAATGCTATTATTTTTAGCAAAAATTAAGACATAGAAATTTAAAAAACAAAGTTATGGCAGACGCAAAAGAAAAGTTAAAAGCATTACAGCTTACTTTAGATAAACTAGAAAAGACATACGGTAAGGGTACTGTTATGAAATTAGGTGACAATCCAATTGAGCAAATAGAAGCAATTTCTACAGGTTCATTAGGATTAGACATTGCATTAGGTATTGGTGGATTACCTAAGGGAAGAGTTGTTGAAATTTACGGTCCGGAATCATCAGGTAAAACAACTTTAGCAATTCACGCGATAGCTGAAGCGCAAAAGAAGGGTGGCATCGCAGCATTTATTGATGCAGAGCATGCCTTTGATAAATTTTATGCAAAGAAATTAGGAGTAGATGTTGAGAATCTTTTGATTTCACAACCAGATAATGGAGAACAAGCATTAGAAATTGCAGATAACTTAATACGCTCGGGTGCAATAGATATTATTGTTATTGACTCAGTAGCAGCATTAGTACCAAAAGGTGAGATAGAAGGTGAGATGGGTGATTCAAAAATGGGATTACAAGCTAGATTGATGTCACAGGCATTAAGAAAGTTAACGGGTACTATTAGTAAAACTGGAGCATGTTGTATTTTCATCAACCAATTACGTGAAAAAATTGGAGTGATGTTCGGAAATCCGGAAACTACAACTGGTGGTAATGCCTTAAAATTTTATGCTTCGGTAAGATTAGATATTCGTAGAACCGGACAAATAAAAGATGCTGATGAAGTTTCAGGTAATAGAGTGAAAGTGAAAATTGTGAAGAACAAAGTAGCACCTCCGTTTAGATTAGCTGAATTTGATATTATGTATGGTAAAGGAATTTCAAAATCAGGTGAGATTGTAGACTTAGGTGTTGAATACGAAATTATAAAAAAATCAGGTTCTTGGTTTAGTTATGGTGATACTAAACTTGGACAAGGTAGAGATGCTGTTAAGCAACTCATTGAAGATAATCCCGAATTAATGGAAGAGCTAGAGATGAAGATTAAGGCTGTTTTATCAGCAGACTTATTAGAGGCTAAGATTGAGGAGTAGTAGCGCTTTTATTTACGGATTTCATGTTTTATGTTTTAATAGCCCCTTGTAAAAGGGGCTATTTTTGTATTAGCTAATATCAAGAATTTCAATTGCTCTATTTTGAAATTCAAAATTGTCAAATTTCTTTTTCCCTTTAAAAATATTGCCTATTGGTGAGTTTATGGAGATTGCATAAACTTCTATATTATCAATGTTAATTTTACCTAAAGCTACAGCTATTAAAAAGTAGGAAGTATTTGTTTTTATTAATGAGCCAGCTTTAACAATGTCATTGATAGCAATGAAATTGATAGAATCTAATTCATTTTTCATCTGAATATATTTTGCAAGTTGCGATTCTAAATTATTCAGAACTTGTTGAATCATTTCTCTGCCGGTTTCATATTTATCGCCCGCACTACTTTTAGATTCATTTTTCTTAGAATCATTCGTCTCTTTAATTTCAGATTCAATTTCTTTAATTCTAGTATTAACAATACTTGAAATTTGTTCAACCGCTTTATGTTTTATTGAAATCATATTCTTAAATCTAAACTAATTATATAATTTCTACCTGCAGCAGCAATACCTGATGAATAATATCTATAACGTTGATCGCTTATGTTTTCTATACCAAAAGAAAGGTTTAATTTATCATGCACTTTATACATCGATTTAAAATTGATGGTGTACCATGAAGGTGACCAAGTATTTCCATTTCCATCGATAGCATATAATTCAGGTTTTGTTTTTTCTTCTTCAGGGAGGTCATTGTATTTAACACTAGCACTGTATAAAGTGTTTACTTCGAGCATCCATCTATCATAGGTATAATTAATTCTTGCATTACCAAAAGTAGGTGGGGCATGTCTACTAGCACTTACTGTTCCGTTGTCTAATTCTTCTTCACCCTTTTGATAATTGATATCAGTACTAAATGTAATTCTTTTAATAGGCTTCCATTCTAATCCGAATTGCACACCATATACTCTTGTATTCGCTGCGTTTTGTATAGCTTCAAC
>JBKCCA010000123.1:0-1836 GCA_046305595.1 bacterium | reverse complement strand
CACAATTCCTCTGCTCATTAATTCTCTGAAAGGGTATAATTCTATAGAGTCTAATTGAGGTACAGTTCTATTCAAAGTAGGTAATGTTAAATGTGAATCTTTATCGGTATTTCCATGTCCGGGGAAATGTTTAGCATTTGCCATCACTCCATTGTCTTGCATGCCGCGCATGTATTCAATACCTTTCGCAGCTACTTTGTATTTATCTTCACCGAAAGAACGGTCGTTGATTACGGGATTCTTCGGATTATTATTAACATCTACCACAGGAGCGAAATTCAAATGAGCACCTACCCTTTTCAATTGACGAGCAGTTTCTTTACCGAAATCATAAATCAATTGATTATCAGAAATTGCACCCATAGTCATTTGCTTAGGGTAACGCACTACAGAATCGAGGCGCATCGAAAGGCCCCATTCGGCATCAATGGATACTAAAAGAGGAATTCTAGAGATCGATTGGTAATAGTTGGTTTGTCCTGCTTGACGCGAAGGACCACCCTGAAAAAAGCATAATCCGCCGATATTATAATCTTTAATCAACTTGCTAATCTCCTTGATATGAGAACTGTCGCGATTTGAATATGCCGCCACCATGAATAACTGTCCGATTTTTTCTTCTTTATTCATCTGCCTCAAAAGAGAGTCAGCCCAGTGTGTAGCGCCCACAGTATCAAGCCCTTGCGAATGTATATAAGTTGTGGATAAAATGTATAAAAAGAGTAAGCTGAATATCGATTTCCTCATGTCTTCTGCCCGAAAAAAATGTAAATTTGTAATATTATAAATATTCGCAAAACTAATAAATCAAACAAGAAGAGAGAACTTAAAATTTCTCCACAAGCTTGTAAAGAATAACATGTCAGATATCATTCATTTATTACCTGATTCAGTAGCTAATCAGATTGCAGCGGGGGAAGTAATACAGCGACCAGCATCAGCAGTAAAGGAATTGCTTGAAAACGCTATTGATGCGGGGGCAAGTCAAATCAAATTGGTATTGAAAGAGGCTGGCAAAACCTTAATACAAGTGATTGATAATGGCAAGGGGATGTCAGAGACCGATGCGCGTATGTGCTTTGAGCGACATGCTACTTCCAAATTACGCAAGGCCGAAGATCTTTTTGAGATTAGAACCATGGGCTTTAGAGGAGAAGCCATGGCATCTATTGCAGCGATTGCACAAGTAGAATTAAAAACGAAGCAGGCTGATTCAAACTTAGGTACACTGATTGAGATCGAGGCATCCGAATTAAAAAAAATAGAAGCCTGCAGCACTGCCGATGGCACTCAAGTGACGGTTAAAAATTTATTTTATAATATACCAGCTCGAAGAAATTTTTTAAAATCAAACCCTGTTGAATTACGACATATCATTGATGAGTTTCAACGTCAAGCTTTAGCACATCCTGAAATATTTTTTAGTTTGCATAATGATGGTACAGAAATGTTTCATTTACCTGTGGGTAATATGAAGCAAAGAATTACTGCTATCTTCGGAAATAATTACACAGAAAGAATTGTACCTGTTGAAGAGAGTACAGACATTATACAAATTAATGGTTATGTAGGTAAGCCACAGTTCGCAAAGAAAACAAGAGGTGAACAATATTTCTTTGTGAACAAAAGATTTATCAAAGACCCCTATTTGAATCATGCGGTGTCAAACGCATTCGACGAGTTATTGAATTCTGATAGCTTTCCATTATATGTTTTGTTTATTGAGATAGACCCGAAACATATTGACGTAAACGTACACCCAACGAAAACAGAAATTAAATTCGATGATGAAAAATTAGTCTACGCTATTATGCGTTCAGCTATCAAGCGTTCATT
>JBKCCA010000122.1:0-3618 GCA_046305595.1 bacterium | reverse complement strand
CTGCTAAATAGGATAGTTGAAAGCCTATATCAAATAACATATTACTATCAATACTTAATAGAATCAATGCTGAACCAGCTAACATGTTAAATGCTGATGTTCGCTGATCAATCATTCTTGCTATGATACCGAAACTAATCATAGTTGAACAGCGACACACAGAAGGAGGTAAGCCAGTTAATATAGAGTACATCCATATTGAACCAATTAATAGTACAGATTCTATTACCTTGTTTTTTACAATCCTCGTTATACGTACTAACCATTGCAATACAAAAAATATAATACCCACATGCAATCCAGAAACTGATATAATATGTATTGTACCTGTTTTAGAAAACGTATTCATTACTTCTTTATCTAAATCAGCTCTATATCCCAATAATAAAGCTGCTGATAATTCAAATACCGATGCTTCACTTATATTTTTTTTTAAAAGTGCAATCAGTTTATTCCTAGAATCATGACTAAATTTTAAAATGAAATTTTCGTTCCTTTTTTCAATTTTTACTATATCATCTTCATTGATTTTTAATTGATGATAGATGTGATTATTCTTTAAGTAATTTTCATAATTGAACGAGCCAGGCCATTCTTGTTTTCGAATATTTCTGATTTTATTCTTCAATATGACCCTGTCTGAGAAGTTAAGTATTCTTAAACTTGAATCTACATTTAGGTTTAATTTACCTACACTCTTATTTTCAAAAATTATTTCTGTGGGGTAACTTGAAAATGAATTTTTTAATTGCCTATCATCTTTAATTTCTAGTGTAATCAATGAATCTTGAATTGCTCGATGATAACTTATATGATTGATTTCTTGATTATTGTAATGAATTATAATAAATATTAATATGCTTAGGCTATAAATCAATACCCCATTTATAGTATGAAAAGTGACATTCTTCTTATTTAAATAGTATAATATGAATATCAATAGAAGTGAAATTGATACAAAGAAAATGCTTATTACTACTAAGTAATTCAACATTGGCATCAGAATTTCAGATATTAATATTCCAATTATTACATATGCTAAAATTCTAACTAATACATTTTCTCTTAGTGTATTTCTAATTCTCAACATCTTAATTCAACCCTTATCATTATTCTCTGCTCATTGTGTTGATTAGCATATTCATATTTATTCTGTACAGAGGCTAACACCTTTAATCCTCTTATTGAATTCAACAGAATACTTATTTCATTTAATAATCCACTCGAATTCAATGAATTCATTACTGAGCCGTTGATACTATTCTCATGAAAATACAAGACATTCGATTGGCTTGCTCTGTAATTGCATACGGTGTTTGTAATTTGAAAATCTTTTTTTTTATAATGTAGTTGAATTGATTGTGCCCATGTATAGGAGTCTGATATTTTAGAGCCCATTATCTGATATCGAACAGTTAAACTCTGTTCTAGTACTAGCAAATATTTGATTTTTATACGTAGATTTTTCTGATTGATTTCTTCTAATTGATTTTCTTCTATTCCCCTTGATTTATCTATATATGTAAAGTTTAAACTCAAAGAATTACCCAATTTTTTCGCCCTCCTTAATACTACTTCATATCTATAATTAAATTGGCCGAAATCTCTTTTATTTACTACCTCTCTTTTCTTTTTTAATATACTTAACAACTCTAAATTGAAATAATTTCTGATTGGCTGTACATATGCTATTCTATATCCTTCTTGATCATTTCTACTGATGCCCATTACTTTTTGACTCATATACAAACTATTGTATGATGTACTGAAATAAGTTTTAGAAATACCTATGCTGTGATTTTTGTTTATTAATAACATGAATCCTATGAAGTAAGCATATTGCCCTTCATTAAATGCTATTTCAGTATTGATGATTTTGTTGTTCGAATAGTAGAATTGATGATTTGAGCTATATGAAATTCCTTTATCTCGAACAGCTATTAAAAGGGATTGTTGTTTTCGACTCGTATTTCTAGCTATTTCTATTGTCGCCAATTTATCATTTACTGCTCTCTTTTTTGATAATTCATTTAATGTTCTATGATACCCGGCAGTCATTCCCTCATCTCTAAAAATCGATGAATAGGCAGAATTCATTTGCCATTTTTTACTTTTTAATTGTATAACAACTCCTTTAAATCTATTGCTTTCATTATTATTTGCAATGCCCCTGTAAGTACTACCAATACTCGATATATTGCTCACATCCGAAAACATATTCGAATTAAAACCTTGTACAATTAATAATCCCTGCCCATAAAATAACTCATAATGCCCAAAAATCATTTCAATATGTTTACGCTTATAATTCAAAAACATACTATGATGATCGAATGCTTCATGTTCTCTATAATTATGATAGCTTTCTCCTATGTCATTTTCTCTTGATATACCTAGCTTTAATCTATTATTTATTTGATAGTTTAATCGCTGTTGCAATCCAGCATTATTGCCTAAATAATTTTCCTCAATTGATGACTTATAGACATAAGATGTTTTGAATACTAGTTTTGGTTTTACCCATAACTCTTTTGCAGCCTTAGTTCTTATTATCTTTGATAATATTCTATATTCAAGCTCCGTAAATCCTTCTATACTCTGTAACTCTAAAAGATCAATAAACTCACCATTCAATTCATAATGTTCTTTTAAACTACTGTACTGTTGCTCATTTACATACAAACTATATATTTCTTCATTATTCAAAAATTCATTTAAAGTGATTTTATGATTATTTAGCCAATCAAATTCTTCTTGCAAATAGCTAAGATCTTCTTCGATTTCTTCTCTAATATTTTGAATAGGTTCATTCTCTTGAGCTATGCTAAAAAGTGGTATGAATATTAGAAATAGTATGAATTTACTTGATTTCATAGGTCAAGGTTAAACACGGACTCATACCTAAATATTTATGTAGACTGTTAGAACATTCTATATCAAGCTTTTTTATTTTATAGAATATACCAAATGATAAATATGATTCATCAGTACTTAATGCCATACGTGATGCGAATCGTTCATTGCTTTTGTATTCTAATCCCGACTTTATTACTATTTGTCCGTTTGAATTTATCTCAGTGCTTACATATATTGGAAGCTTTTTAATTTTCTTGAATAAAAGTCCTGTCTTTAAACTCGACTGCCATTGATTAAACTCTAGTAATGATTGGCTTTGCATCCAATAACTTCCGATATCAAAATTCTTATTTACATGATAAACGAATCCGATTTCTGGTAGTACTTTGTAATATCTATTTGATTCAATCTCTATGAAATTATTTTTAATTTTTATGCCTAATGATAGTTTTTCATTCAACCGTTTTGCATACAAAATGGAGAGGGTATGATCACTTAAAGCATCAAATGATAAATGATTATAATCAATACCGATGTAATTGTTTTTACGATTGAATAAATAAAATATAGAGTTGTATCGAATTTCAGGAAGGGTATAAGGCAATGCTTGACTGAGTCCGATTTTTTTTGATTTGTTTTGGGTGATAGCAGCAGGGTTCAAATGTTGAATACCATTTCTTAATGCTACCACATTGCTCCCTGCCAATGCTGTTTGTGCAGCATCAGAATAACCTTGAGCAAGAATTCTTATACTCATCAAAC
>JBKCCA010000121.1:0-1391 GCA_046305595.1 bacterium | reverse complement strand
GCTAAAGTAGTATTAGCATTATCAGGTGAACCAGAACAAAATGGCAACTATGTAATCACTGGCACTTCAGAAAAATCTTTGTGGTCGAATAACAACAAGAAAATTTCAGAGATCAAAAAATTAAATCCAGCTTTAATAATTATAGTTGATCCTAACTATCAAAAGTCTGTTAAGTTTTATAAGCATAGGTTAGAGTCGAGCGGATTAAAGTTAGCATATAAACAAAAGAAAGCTGCTGACGTTCCTGTAGTTACTGTAAATGAAAAATTAGCAAATGCTTTACTTGCCCCAAATAAAAAATCTATTGATAAAATTTCAAATAAACTTAAGTCTGCAAAAGTTGCACAGAAAGCCTTAAAACTTAAAAGCACTTTAAAGGTAAATATTGAATTTATCAGCCAAGATGTTTTCTCCGAAAATGTATTAGCATTTGTTCCAGGTTCACAAAAACCCGAAGAATATATTTTTATAACTGCCCATTATGACCACATAGGCGCAAGTAATGGCGAGGTTTATAATGGTGCTGATGATGATGGTTCTGGCACAGTTGCACTATTAGAGATAGCCCAAGCATTTATGGAAGCAAGGAAAGCAGGTATGGGTCCGAAAAGAAGTATTGTATTCATGGCAGTATCAGGTGAAGAAAAAGGTTTATTAGGATCAGAATATTATACAGATCATCCTATTGTTTCATTAGATCAAACAGTGGCGAATTTAAATATAGATATGATAGGCAGAATTGATGACGCACATAAAGACGATACGAACTATGTATATGTTATTGGTGCAGATAAATTAAGTTCTGAACTACATGCTATAAATGAGAAAGCAAATGAAATAGCTAATTTAAAACTCGACTACAAGTACAATGATCCGAAAGATCCGAATATGTTTTATTACAGATCAGATCATTACAACTTTGCTAAAAATAATATCCCTATTATATTTTATTTCAACGGAGTTCACGAAGACTACCACAAGGCTGGCGATGAAGTAAGTAAAATACATTTCCCCATGTTAGCTAAACGTACACAATTAGTTTACTTAACAGCATGGGAATTGGCAAACAGAGAGAATAGAATTATTGTTGATAAAGCAAATGACTTCCCTACTAAATAGTATTTAAATGTCAACAACGGTAAATACATTTTTAAAAGTATCAGAACAAAAAGCATTCGATTCAGAACATCGTAGAAAAATCAATTTTAATATTTCTAAGTACGACCATTCTGTTGAGAAAGGTTTATTGCAGTTTGACAATTTAGAACTTGCCAGAAAAAGAGCTCATGTCACTAAATGGAAAGTGATGGAAAACTTAGATCGTTATTTGCTAGAATTCGAAAGTAATTTTATTCGAAAAGGCGGTAAAGTGATCTGGTCGAATAATGATA
>JBKCCA010000120.1:0-4932 GCA_046305595.1 bacterium | reverse complement strand
CACTCTGAACCACATAATTATATTTCTGAATACTTAAATCGATAAACTTTAGAGCTTCGTAAAAGAAAAATGCTACAGATATACCAGTTACCAGTTGATATGGTAAGCCATAATTATTTAATAAACTAAATAGCACATAATAGATAAAATCGAAATTCTCATCAAAGCTCTTAACAATTATTTCCCAAGGGCTGTTGCCAAAAAAATAGAGCTCAGCTCCTTGGTAATATCTGTAAGAGTCTAATGCTTCATCTGGAACAAATAAAAAGGCCAGAACACCAACTAAAATTAAGAAAAGTACTCTCTTTTTGATCAAGACAGTTAGATCAGAATTTCATTATAGATATCAATTATTCGTTCAAAGTTGACTGATGCCTTATGCCTTTTCTCTGCAGTTATTATCCCATTTTTAGATAATGTATTTGCAAGATCTTTATTAACAAATAACTCTCGTATACTTTCGGCTAACATTTCAACTTCTTCAAACCTATATATCAAACCATCGTGCTTGTGTGCTATCATATCAGCAACACCACCAACATAAGAAGCTATAGTTGGCACCCCGAGAATTTGTGCTTCAGCTAATGAATTCGGGCTATTTTCAATACTTGATGGACAAACAAACACATTCGCATTTAAATACTCAGAAATTATCCCTTCCTCGTCCAAAGGGCCTGTAAAAGTTACATGATTGGTTAATCCATATTGACTTAAGAGTTTTTTAATGTAGTTGCCATATCCACTTAGTCTCAACTTGTCTTCAAATGTTTTGGTTGTAATAATGTTACCCCCTGCAATCCTAATTGTAATGTTAGGAAACTCTTGCTTTAATAAGTTCGCAGCCTCTAATAACTTATGCAATCCTTTAAATGTACGTTCCGATTGACTTAAAAAAATTGTATGCTGAGTCATGGTATTTATATCCCATTTCTTAGCATTGTAAAAGCCCGATCTTAATGTTTCATTGCAAAAATGATATTTAGAATTTCTATTCAGAATTCTCGTGTGAGCATAATCAAATGAGGTTCTTCCGATAACATGTTTTGTACGATCAAAATATTCGCGTTCAAACAATGCACATTTCTCAAAATACTTCTTACTTTGAATAATTGTGTCCTTCCTTAAAACGTCTCTGATGGTAATATTTCTAATTATATCCATCATTGGGATGCCAGCGTATTGGTATTTAGCAATGACACTAACTAAACCTTGTACAGAAATAATGTAATTCTGTGTTGGATTTGCTCTCATACAAGCTAAGGCATTCTGATATTCGGTTCCATGAATGTGAATAATATCAGGTTGGTATTGTTCAATTATTTTTTTCCAATATGCTTCTAAATGTTGAGGATATTTGTATTCATCTAAATTTGGCAAAACATAATATTTAGTAGCATCAATATCGAGTTCAACATATTCGTTTTTTTGCCATGTACTAGCTACGGCCATACTCGTACCATTTTGTTTCGATAATTGTTTTGCTAAGCCATACATCCATCCTCCTGAAACAGGTTTGCTCAATCCAAGTTTTTCAGATGGTTCAGGGAAAATGGTATTTGTAATCCAAAGTATATTCATGTACTTATATTACTTTATAATCTGCTGCAAGCCAATTTTTGTCTTGGCCAATATCAACTACAATCCTATTCCCTACTAGATTAAATAATGGCAAATCTGAAATATGATCACTATATACATAAGAATCTTGCCATGCAATTATTTCTTCACTTAATTCAAGTTTAACTTGTAATGCCTTGTTTTCAGACAGTACTTCTTCGCCTTTAAATTTGCCAGTAAAAATACCGTTCCTAAATTCAAGTTTAGTACAGATAAGTATCTCTGGTTGAAATTCTAATTCAAAATATTTCAAATAAACATCAAATCCTCCAGAGGCTATTATTAATTTGTCGCCAACAGATTTATGTTTGCTAAATTCATTTAACACTTTTTTTTTTAGTCTTCTACGAATAACATCGTTATAAAAGTCGAATGCGATTTTATCTATCCATTCTTCACTATACCCTTTAAAAGGTTTTAGTAAATACTCCTTGTGCAATCTGTCATTAATCGCTTTAGGCTCAAATCGTTTACGGAGTTTGGTATAAAAAAACTTAAGTGGTGGCAATTTTGATTCCAAGAATGAAATAAAATACGAATGCGACTGGCCACGAAACAGTGTATCGTCGAAATCGAATATTGCAACCCGTCTATGGTTATGCATTGTTAAACATATCTTTCATAGAATCTATAATAATTTTATTCTCTTTCTCGGTTCTACTGGCAATGCGGATAAACTCACCGTTCAATCCAATTTTATCCGAACCTGTACGCGCATATACACCGTATTTAATTAACATTTTAGAAATAAAATCAGCTGAAGTTGATCCATCTATAAGTTCAATTAAAGCAAAATTAGCCATACCAGGATAAACTTTAATTTGTGGAATTTTTGTTAATTCTTCGAAAAACAATTGGACTTCCTTTATATATTTTTTTCGTACAATTTCATATTCACTAAAAAAATCAGCCCTCTTATATAATCGGAAAAAATACTCGGATAGACCTGAAGAATTCCATAAATAGCCGTTCTTTAATAGCTCCGAAACTTTATGTCGATCCATTACTGCATATCCACATCTAATTCCTGCAATTCCGAAATCTTTTGACATACTTTTAATAACAATTACATTCGAAAACTCCTTAAATAATTCTGTAACTGATATTAAAGAGAAATCAGAATCTTCAAAAGCAAAGTGAATAAAACTTTCGTCTACTATAATGTTTTTTACCTCTTTTAAATTGTTCAATATATATCGTAATTCTTCATAAGGCAAATATCCCCCGTTTGGGTTATTTGGATTTATAATAACAACACTATCTGGCTTATGCCCTTTAACAAATTTTATATATTCTTCTACATTTAACTCGTAATTGTTCTTTTTTTCTAATTGATGAAAAATTACTTCGGTTTTATCTTTGGCAAACTCATAATAAGAAGAGAATGTAGGTATGTTTACTATTACTTTATCACCTACAAATCTGTGCATTACTGCTTGGATTAATTCAATTGCTCCATTTCCAACAATTATATTTTCTTTATTGATATTGATGGATTTTCCAATTATTTCAGCAATAACCTCGTTTTGTGAAGGGTAAAATTCAAGCACATCTCTAAGCTTAGATGTTTCAACTAGTTCTTTCTTTAAATATTCTAAGAATAAATCTGTAGCATACGGATTCGATAAGAAACAAGCATCTACTCTTATATTGAGCATTGGCAACTGCTCAACAATGGTAAATATGCTTGGACTATGGCTTCCAGCTGCTTCTTTTAGTTGACTTATTTTTGAAGCTATTAATAGTTCTTCCTTTGTTAGTTTTATCATAATTTCCCTTTTTGGATTGAGACTTTTACTTTACCTGTTTTAGGGTCTCGCTGTATTTGTTCTGTAATGTTTACCTCTATTTTTAATTCACCTAATCGTTGAATAAATTCTAGTTTAATTTTGTCGATATAATCTTTACTTATTTCTGGGTTAATTACGAGGTTCAATTGTAAAGATCTATCCTCCGCTTGTATAACTTGAAATTGATTAAGCTCAGTATATGCTTTCATTGCTGTAGAGAAATTTGCAGTTGGTATCCAAGTGCCATCCATTTTAATTAAAATATCTTCACTTCTTCCTTCTATTCCTTTAAACGGTATTGAAAAATTACGACCGCAAATACACTTCTCAATTTTACCTTCATACGGTATAGCCTTATCATTCGTATTATACCGAATAAAAGGCATTACATCATTATTTAATGAAGTAGCAATAATAGAATTTTGTTCATTTATTTCGATGATACCATAGTCATCATTATTATGATAATTGCCAGCCCAACATTGTTGAACAGTTACTGTATTTTCATTTTGTCCGTACCAATCCAACACACTAATCCCCCAATACTTTTCTATCTCTTCTCTATACATTGGCAACAATGTTTCAGAAGAAGTAATTATTGACTTGATCTGATTTATTTTAATATTATGTTTCTTCAACAGCAAAGTGAAAATATAAATCGAACTTGGATATCCACGGAGTATTTTCGCTTTAGAATTCAGTATGTAATCTATGTATTGATTTAAAAGTGCGTCGTTTATATGAAATGCAGATATGTAATAATAATTATGTGTAGAATCGTATAAAGTTATAGGCTCACCTTGCTTAGGTGAATAGCTCCGCATCATTACAATTGGGTCTTTATATTGATACTCATAATGTTCGCCCATTCCCCATGCTCTATTAGCTGTTAGCAACTCTATGGCTGCACTTTTGTACGGCAAATAGTACTCGAACGGGATACCAGTAGAGCCAGATGTTTGAGAGACAATCCCTTTGCTTTTTGTAGATAAAAATGCTTTAGGGTCGTTCCTTATTATTTCCTTATTGATAATTGGAAATTTATTTAATTCTGATACCGAAAAATCGTCAAAGTTAATTTTTATATTACTCTTTTTATAAAATGGAACTGTGTTAATTGCATTATGGAGTATGTACTTTAACTTATCTTTTTGTTTTTTATCTATTTCGTTTTTTGTTAAAAATGGAATAGAGTTAACTTGGTTTTGTTTGGCTCTACTAAAATATTTCCAATACGCTATTTTTCTAAAAATTTTATCGAGTGTACTAGCAGCCATTTTTATTTCCTTTTAATTTTATTAATGATGATATTCTTTACAACATCTCGTTCTATAGAATTAATTCCAACTGAATAAATTGCTATTAAGAGCCATACTACAGAAAATATAGCACTGAAGAAAAAGCGTATAGTGGATTCATCTATGAAATATTTTATTAAAAATAATGGACTAATTAAAAATGTTACATTGATCATTTTTAAATAGGCATTTAAAAAAAATTCTTTCACATTAAAGCTAATTAGTTT
>JBKCCA010000119.1:0-1522 GCA_046305595.1 bacterium | reverse complement strand
GGTACTACAACTCCTACTTCTGCATTTGATGCTGCTTTAACAGTTGACAAAAACGGTGCTCCACACTTTATGTTTGTAACTGGTCCTGCTGCTTCTACTCCATACTCTATCGGTACTGGTATCACTTTACCAATATTTGATATTACTATGGATGGTTCTACTTGGGTAGGTAACTTAGTAGATACTGTACAAGCTTTCCGTGGTACTCCTGCTGGAACAACTTTAACTCAAGATAACGCTCCATCTATCTCTAGATCAGCTGATGGTTCGAAAATATTCTACACTTGGGTTGATACTAAATTAGAAAATCAAGCATCTGCAGGTGACAATGGTTTCCCTGACTTATACTTAAAAGGTTATGATGTTGACGCTAAAGCTTTCGGTGAGAAAATTAACGTAACTGAAGGTTCATCTGTTGAATCAATTGTTTACTTACCTGCTGTTGCAACTATTGCAACAACTTCAGGTAATGGATACAAGATTCACTCAACTGTAGTTTCATTCACTGTTGATGAGAACGTTCAAGTTAACTTCACTTACTTAGATGGTGTTATTTACTCATTCGGTACAGGTATCAACAATGCTAAGAATGATTTATTCGAAGTAACTGGTAACTATCCTAACCCATTCTCAGGAAACACTTCATTTGATTTATCATTAACTAAATCATCTGATGTGAAAGTAACTGTATCTAATTTATTAGGTCAAGTTATTTCTTCAGAAGTTTCTAGCTTATCAGCTGGTAAGCATACATTAAACATCAATGCTGAAGGTTTATCTTCAGGTATCTACATGTTTACTGTAAATGCTGGTGGTTTCGATGTAACTAACAAAATGATTGTTAAGTAATTTTAAACTAACATCACATAAAAAAAAGCCCCGACATGTCGGGGCTTTTTTTGTGACTAGTCATTTGTAACTAGTTACTAGTCTAGTCACCAGTTACTAGTCACCAGTCACCAATACCTTAAAGTTACTTTCAAACAAATTCGTGTTATTATAAATTGCTTCAAACAAGCTCGCACCTAGTTCCGCGTAGTGCAGGCAAAAGTTCTCTTTACGCTCTTGTAATTTGTTATTGGGAAAGTATCTTGATTTGATGTTTATAATCGCCTCTAGGTCCTCTGAATGCTTTCTTTTTTCATGCTTCAACATCTTCTTCTCTAAATTATCTAACATATGCGATAACCTTACTTCTATACCTGTTAAAGAATAGGGGAGTTGATCGTTGATATTTGATAATTGATCTTTAATCTTATCGAAATATTGCTCTAGCTCTTTTCGCTCTGTATCTAAATTCAGTTTTTTATCTGAATGTCGCTCTACATATTTATTTGCTAAATCATTTATATCATTAAATAATTCTTCAGCTGTAAATTCTTGCTTTTGCCATTTACCAAGATCTATTTCTTTTACAATCAAAAATGAATTACGCCAAGTTAAGATTGGTAAATTCACTTTGTAGTATTCGAACATTGATTTGAATTGAAGCCAGTAAGCGATTTCACCCGGACCGCCAATG
>JBKCCA010000118.1:0-1082 GCA_046305595.1 bacterium | reverse complement strand
TGTTCGAAGAATTTGCTAAAGAAGTAATTGCTGAAGGTATTAATACAGGAGAAATAATAGATAGAAAATTTTTGTCTGATAAGTATAGTGATGCACTATGGTTGCAACTTATGTTTGTAATCAACTTTTGGGTAGACGACCAATCAACAGATTTCGAACGTACTGACGAAGCAATTGAAAAAGGGTTAAATGTAACATTTGATCTAATGGCTACATCTCCATTAGATAGTATGATTGAATATGGTAAGTTTCTATTTAGAAATTCGCCTATGCAAAAATTTAAAATATGAAAGAACAGGATAGTATTGCCTCAGGTAAAGTTGAAAGATCTGCAAAATTCATTAAAACAGGTATCAAAGTAGGAGGTAATTATTTAAAACACTATACAAAAAAATTATTTGATCCTGAGTTAACTAAGGAACAATTAAATCTCGATAATGCTTCTGATATATATAATTCATTAAGTGAATTAAAAGGTTCAGCTTTAAAAGTTGCACAGATGTTAAGCATGGATAAAAATATTTTACCAAAAGCTTACCTTGATCAGTTCTCAAAATCACAATATAATGCACCTCCATTGTCTGGTCCACTAATCGTTAGAACTTTTAGTAAATATTTTGGTAATAGTCCAGATAAAATTTTCGACAAATTCAACATGATTTCATCTAATGCAGCATCAATTGGACAGGTGCATCAAGCTGAAATCGATGGCAAAAAAATAGCTGTTAAAATTCAATACCCAGGTGTTGCCGAAAGTATATCTTCTGATTTAAAACTTGTAAAACCTTTTGCATTTAGATTATTGGGGATGTCTGAAAAAGAACTCGATGTTTATATGAAAGAGGTAGAAAGTAAGATGCTAGAAGAAACTGATTACGAGTTAGAAGTAAGAAGATCTAAGCAATTTGCTAATGCGTGTGCTCATTTAGAAAATATTGTGTTTCCGAATTTCTACCAAGAGTATTCTAGTAAAAGAATAATATCGATGGATTGGATAGAAGGTAAACATTTGAAAGAGTTTTTAGCAGAGAACCCGAGTCAACAATTAAAAAACAAAATCGGACAAGCTCTTTGGGATTTTT
>JBKCCA010000117.1:0-3295 GCA_046305595.1 bacterium | reverse complement strand
GATTAGATAATAAAATCAATACAATTGATAAGCGTAGTAATTTTTTCATATTATAAATTTATTAAATACCTCTTGATATATTCTATTGTTGAATAGAATTGATAATCAACATTGTTCTTTTTTCTAAAACCATGTCCTTCGTCTTTCGCTATTAAATACCATATTACACCTCCGTTTGATTTTATTTTTTCTTTCATTTGTTCAGCCTCAGACAATGGAACACTTGGATCATTACCTCCCTGAATAATGAACATAGGTTTTTTAATTTTGTCAGTATGATTCAATGGTGCTATTTGTTCAAAAAATACTGCCATCTTTGGGTCTCTCTCGTCACCATATTCTACTCTCCTTAAATCTCTTCTATACGCCTCTGTGTTTTTCATAAATGTATTGAAGTTCGATATACCCACAATGTCAATTGCACATCTAATTTTATCACTATAATTATAGGCAACAGCTAACGACATGTAGCCACCATAACTTCCACCCATAACCATTATCCTGTCTGCATCTAAATTATTTTGTGTTTGAATATAATCTAATAATGCACCGATATCTTTTACTGATTCTTCTCTTTTGAAACCATTGTCAGCATCTAAAAATGTTTTACCATAACCTGTTGATCCTCGAACATTCGGATAAATAATTGAGATGCCTAATTCATTTAAGAAATAATTATTTCTAGCTATGAAATTTGGTCTTGACTGACCTTCCGGACCTCCATGTATATTAATTATAACTGGTCTTTTGCCTTGAAATTTAGATGCTGCTTTATATAAATATCCTGAAATAATTTTACCGTCAAATGATTTCCATGTTATCAATTCTGGTTCTTGTAAATTACTTGCATCAAAATCTCCCAATTCACTTTCTGTCCAACGCTCAATTTTATTTTCATCTAAAACATATTCATAAACATCAGAAGTAGTTTTATAATTACTGTATGTATATGCAAAAGATTTATCACCATTAAACCATTTTAATCCTCCTATTAATCCGGTCGGCATATTCTCAATTCTATTAAATCGATTACTAGCAGTATTTAATAAATAAACTTTTGATATACCATTTTCATTGGTTGTAAATAACATTTTATTACCACTTTCATTCATCTCTGCGTCTTCTACATCCCATTCAATTTCATTAGTGATATATATAAGTTTTTTAGATTTAAAATCATAATATGCTAACCTGTTAAATTCACTGTCTTTATTAGTTATTAAGTACATTCCTTTTTCAGAATTTGCATAAGTAATAGCGGTGTATGTTGCACGTTCATCTTTTAATGGCAAAATCCTAATTTTTTCACCAGTATTAACATCTACAGAATAAATTCTAGATTCATTTGCAGAAATAGATTCTCTTACTAATAATTTTGAATCACCACTAGACCATGCACTAATACTCCAGCCCCCTCCTTCATTTTTTACAATCAGTTTTTCAGAGCTTGGGTCTTGTGGATTCATTAAATAAAAATCTCTGTCTTTACCATTTCTTTTTGTACTAGCATATGCAATTTGATCACCCTTATATGTCCAATTAATATTACCATTTTGCGATCTCTTGCCATCCGTAAGTAATGTTATATTTTTATTGCCTAAATCATATCTGTACAACTGTGAAAATTCATTACCACCAGAGTCTTTACTAAATATAAAATATGAGCCACTTGTTGGTTCATAACTTGCATTGCCTACAGGTTCATTAAAAAATGTGATTTGATTTTTTTCACCTAAGGCAATATTTAAAAGAAATAATTGATTGCTGTTTTGAGCTCTCGTGCTAATCAATATTTCTCTTTTATTCGGATGTACTTCAACTAAACTTGCTGATTTGAATTCAGTATATTTCTTTACATCATTTACATATGAATTACTCAGCGCTGGTATACCCTCAGCAACAATATTCTCTGGTATCTTAATTTCATTTTGTGCAAATAAATTGTATCCAGTAAATGTTAGTACTAATAATACACCTAAGTTTTTTTTCATGATTTATTTTTCAATTAATAATTTTGTTTTAAATTCTTTATCATCTGCTTTGATGTTTATATAATACATCCCTTTAGCAAAAATTAATGCCGAATTAAAATCTATTTCAGATTTGTTATTATAATTACTCAAATAAACTCTTGTTCCCATTGCATTATAAACCGATAATTCTATGTCGTTATATTTTTTGTTTAATTTAATTTTAAATTCACCAGTATTCGGATTAGGATATAATACTATTTCATTATCTATTAAATTAAATCCTTGAGCACCTGATTTTCCAATATGTCCGTATAAACCTGTACCAGTACCTACTAATAATTCATCAAAATACAAGACATAAATTTGTGTGCCATTAGGGTATGAATATCCTAGGTTCTATGCTGTAGCACTTAATGCTAAATTATACACTTCATTATCGACCGCTACATACAAAGTATCATTACCTAAAGTAATTGCCCTTGCTTGTTTACCTGTTATAAATGGGAAACCTAATGTTGTTAATGGTGTCCATTTATTCGTAGTATTGATCGGTTTATAATAAGCTATCGGATGATTGATACCTGCATCAGTACCACAAGCAAATAAAGTATCTGAGGTTCTACTTAATTCTAAATCTCTTATTGATGCTACTATTAATGAACCTGTACTTGTATTTGCAGCATCCATGTCTTGTGTTGCTGTCCAGTTAGCACCAGACTTTACAACTCTATATATACTTCTTCCAGTAGGTGCTAATAAATCATAATCAACCCCAACATATGCTACTGTATCTGAACCCTCAATATTAAATACTATATCATAAACGTCAACATCTTTATTGGGGACTGTTGACACATGTAATTTAATTTGTGACCAAGTAGCTCCACTATTATTTGAATAAAATAATCCTCCTTTTTCTGAGCCTTGTATAGTATAACCTGCAAATACTATTGAAGTATCAAACTGACAAACCTCTATCGCTTCGCATATTACAGCACCCGTCCAAAACCATGGCGACGACTCTGGTGTAAATTTTTGTGCCCATGTTGAACCACCATTATTAGAACGATATACTCTTAAATTACCAACATAAACTTTATTAGTATCTCCAATCATCTCAGCTGAATAATATGGCGAACCGTCACCATTTGGGAACATCGCATTCGTCCAGCTTGGTGATGTTAAATAGTTACTCAACTTTCTAATACCAGCCTTTGATGCTAACCATGCCGTTTGCTTATCAGCTGTCATATCAAAATCATTTACTTGAACTTCTTCAACTCCATCATTGATTTCAAAAATTGTTGCACCCTCATTAATAG
>JBKCCA010000116.1:0-6218 GCA_046305595.1 bacterium | reverse complement strand
GCAATATTTTTATTATCTTCAATATTTAGAATATTATTGCCAACTTTATACTGCTCTAATAGCTGTTCTGAATATTTTACTTTTTCAGACAACTTTTCCATTTGTTCATCAACAAATTCAATTGTTTGTGCAGCTGCTAATCCCTTTTGGTCTTTATCAAATATTCTATACTCAGCTATAATTGCGTTTAAGATATCAGCAGCTATTGCTGGGTTTTTGTCGGTAAAAGTAAGAGCCATAATATTAACTCCCTTGCCCACTTCTCTGACTTGTAGACCATCCATAAATCTACCTAATAGATTATTCGGATGATTAAAAATTAATCGGTAACTCGTAAGATCTGCATCAGGTAATAATGATTTTATTATTCTAAATTTATTTGCAGCAATATTTACCTCTTGACCATAAAAATATTCTGATTCACTTACTAATGAACTGTTTACATAAACTGTTAAATTAAATTTTAACTTATTTGTCTGTTTGTAAATGAAATTATAATTAAAGATTGAATTTGAATCTATATTTAAGATTTCAACTTCACAAGGTTGGTTTGGATACGTTTCAGATTCTAAAACAGTTCCAATTTTAAAAAATGAATATGGATAATTTAATCTATTTACAGCTTGCGAAAGTAACGTTCTTGATTGAATGACATAAATCTCTGATTGAATTTTGTCTTTTCTATCGTAATAACTGTTAATATTAATTAACTCTGAAATCTCTGTTTTTTTATCATCGAACTTTAGTAGAGCCGAACTTTGATAAGTCGAAGGTGTGAAACGTAAATTTATATACGCTATAAACATCCCTATTAAAACTGCCCCTAAAATCCAATACCATCTACTAAGAAAGATTCTTAGTAATCTGATGTAATCAATTTCTTGAAGCGAATGATGAACTTGTTTATTCTGTTCTTGATTACTATTCTGCTGCATTAATTATCTCGATATAGTTGCAAATATTGCAAGAGTATTGAGAATCAATATTAATGGCTGCAATGTACCTCCTACAGCTGTAACTGGATCAGTTATTTTATAAACTTTCTGTTGATCTATAATTACAATATCATTGTCTTGTATCAATAACTCTTGATAACGTAATATACCGATTTTTGTTAAATCAGCTACTATAACTTGTGGATTATTTGGGTCTCCACGAATAATTCTAATTTCTTTCTTTTTAGCTTTATTTGTCAAACCTCCAGCTTCAGATATTAAATCTAATAAAGTAAGGTTGTCTCTATCGATTAAAAACTTACCTTGACGAGCTACTTCACCAAACACATTTACTTTAATACTAACTATCGAAACCTCAATAATCGAGTTATTTAAAATGGTTGAATATAATTTCTCAAGCTTTTTAGAAGCTTGTTCTCTTGTTAAGCCGCTTAATTGAACTTTACCTACTAAAGGCATATTTGTAAAGCCGTTACCATCAACTACATAACCTGCTTCTATAGTCGGATTAGCATCTACATTGAAAGTGCTTTTCGTTAAATCGTAATTATTCAAGAATTTAACCGCAATACGGTCTCCAGATTTTATTTTGTGAACATAACCAGTATCAGATACTGTGCTTCTGTTAACTACGTAAACATCTTGATCACCACGAGGTTTCTCATTAGTTTTCAATAATGAATTCTGTCCTTTGTAAGAACAAGAAGTTAATAATAACGAAGTTAATACTACTATACTTAAGATTGTCTAAATTCTACTAGAGAGCATGTTTAACATGTATTTCAAAATATTTTATTCTTTAAATTGTTTTTCTTTTGATGTACGTAGATATTGTTATTTTGGGTTTGCTCTATTTGAACATTTATCAAAATGTTCACAAGTGTACGAAAATCATCTTGCACTAGCCAATCCTATGCCAAAATAAAAAGAAAATAGACCATTACTAATATTGGTAACAGCATAGCATTAACAACAAAACCCCAAATAATGTTTCAAAATTGAGCCAAAATACTGATAATGAACTTTAAATAGTATAATAATCTTATTATTTATAGTTTTCTAAGCTAATATTCTCATCTCCTTGCTGATAAGGCAAATAGGTCACAATAAACTGTAACATCTCGTCTTTTGTGCTCATACTACCTTTTCTTTCACCAATCCAACGTGCTGGTTTATAAGGGTTAAAGGGATTATTTTGAGTGTTGTCAAAAGTGGCTCTTACATGAATAGTACTTCCCTTAGTAATTTTTAACATTTTTTTAAAGGTATAGAAGTACTGCCACCTAAAATCCCAGTTATTGATTCTTATTAATGGAATTATATTCCCATCAGTGGAAATTACATATGCAATAAATGTCTTACCTAATAGGTGCATATGCGGATTAATAGTTACCAATGAAATATCTTCTTGAACGGTATATTGTGTTGTAAATGTTTTAATTGAGTCGGGAGGAACCATCAGCTTGGGCTTTATTTCAGAAACTCCATAAGTACCTAATTGAAATTCACCAAATCGTCTTTTAGGAGCAACATCCGAATAAAAAACATTGAAATAAGAATTATCAAATTCATCTTTGGATGTCGGACCATAATGAATATCATTTAATAAGATTGCACCTTGCTTCTTCATAAGAAACCCTCCTACCCCTTCAGGGTAAACAGCAGGCACTACACCTGGTAAATAATTGGTCGCACTCGGGATTCTTAATGGATAAGACCCATCATCATTTAAAATATCTAACTTCTTCCAAACAGTTTTTATATCTGTTTCATAATTATTCACAAAATATTGCCCATTATGTAGGCTTTTCTTTTTACCGGCATCATAAACTACCATGTATCCGTTTACATGATGTACCCGCTTTCTATTGCCGGGTACAAATTCAATTAACTTAACATATTTATCAGAAGGGATTTCGTAAGGGATTTTCATGATTACATAATGATCTTTATTATTCCCTTCTATTGTAAAATCTTTTGGAAATCTGATAACCAAATCTGGCTTACCTATTTGTGACCCTTTAGGGAAATCAGGAATTGGCTTCTTGAATTCTGATGAACCTTCATTTACACCGTCATCTACCCACTTTTTAATTAAAGCTTTTTCATAGCTTGTTAAATACAATTCTCCAACAAAAGAGGAGTATGTTCTATCTGCTGGCCATGGTGGCATATAACCACTATGAGTTACTTTGACAATCGTTTTTTTACGTCTGTAAACATCTTTGTAACTTAATAATGGGAAAGGCCCTGATTCACCCGGGCGATGACATGTAGCACATTTAGTATATATGATATTAGCTATGTGTTCGTTGTATGTAACAACACTAGGTAATATTGTATCTGTAGTTAAACTATCAGTTTTATTATCTAATTTTTTCTCGCTTGAGTTTGAACAAGATGATAGATAAAATACAGAAACTATAAAAATAATTATAACTCTATGTAACATCCGACGGCTTTTGTTTTTTTAACTACAACTTCTTTGCCCGCTAAAGCATTTTGAATTGCATCACTTAAATAATTTTCAGTAGCTGATTGCTTTATAATTTCATTATCAACAGCTCGATCATCTACAGCACCTTCATAAATAACTTGATTGTTCAAAATTAAAAAAACTTCTGGTGTTATGGTAGCTTGATACTTATTTACTAATTCTGCATTCGAATCAATAATTACTTCAAATTTTATATTGTTAATATTAACAAATGAATCAACTTCTGCATTAGAATATAATGAACCGGGTATAACTAGCTGTATATGTAATTGTTCATTGTTATACTCTTTAGAGATTTGTTGTAGATTTAATAATATAGCTTCAGATATAGGGCATTCTGGGGCAACAAAAACAATAAGCTTTAAGTTCTTATCTGTTTTATTTAAAAAAAATAATAAGCCTAATAAAACAAATAAAGTTAATGTTATTGCCTTCCAATACTTAAACATACTACTTTAATTTATCGTTGTTTTTATGCCTTTCAGAATCACGGCTTGTTTTTTTGTCGAGATTTTTTTGAAGAGCGTCTGTTAAGTTAATTCCGGTTTGATTAGCTATACATATTAGAACAAACATTACATCAGCTAACTCATCTGCTAGTTCTTTATTCTTATCAGATTCTTTAAATGATTGCTCGCCATAAATTCTAGACATCAACCTAGCTACTTCACCTACTTCTTCAGTTAATATTGCAAGATTTGTTAACTCATTGAAATACCTAACACCGTTCGCCTTTATCCACTCGTCAACTAACTTTTGTGCTTTATCAATTTCCATTTAAAATATCGTTTTGTTTTTACTGTCCATTATGATAGTAACCGGACCATCGTTTAAAAGTTCAACTTTCATATCTGCTCCAAATTCTCCGGTTTGAATTTCTTTATTAAAATCTATTTGAAGTTTCGAAATCATCTGTTGATATAAAGGTATGGCAATATCTGCTTTAGCTGCATTTATATAAGATGGCCTGTTTCCTTTTTGGGTTTGTGCATATAAAGTAAACTGACTTATAAGTAATATATCTCCATTAACATCTATAAGTGATCTATTCATCACATTATTCTCATCATTAAAAATACGAAGATTCACAACTTTCTGACTAAGCCAATTGATGTCTTCTAAACTATCATCATTTGTAATACCCAATAAAATTAAAAGGCCGTGATTAATTCGGCCCTTGATATTATTTTCTATTTCTACACTTGCGTGTTTTACTCTTTGAATTACTAATCTCATTAAGGCATTAATTGCTTGAAAGCTGCATATTGCGCATCAAATGTACCTGTACCTGAACATCCTAAATCAACTTTCTGTTCATTGATATTTTGAACCCTATTTGTTGGCGAAGGATGTGTACTAAAGAAACTTGCTAATCTACTTTCAGTATAACCTTCATTAATTAACTTTTGGAAAAAGCCAGAAGCACCTGCTGCGTTGTAAGGTGTCGGACATAAATACCTAACTGAATAGTCATCTGCTTCTGATTCGTGATCACGACTATTTTTTAGCAAATAAATACTGCCTGCAATTTGAGTTAAGGTTTCATTGTCTCTACCTAATACAATATTTAACAAAGTAATAACACCATATTGAGCTTGCATTGACCTTGAAGTATGTCTTCTGTCAGCATGTGCCATCTCATGTCCGATTACTCCTGCAAGCTGGTCTTTGCTATCTAAATATTTTATCAAACCGGTGTATACGTATATAAATCCGCCTGGTGTACAAAATGCATTTAAAGTTGTATCGTTTCTGATGATTCTTAATTTCCATGGGAAATCATCTTTATAAACTACTGCACCAGAATTCAAGATTTCATTTCTTATACCATATAGAAATTGATATGCCTGGACATTTGATGCTGAATCTAAAACAGGAAATTGAGCAGCATCTTTTGCTATTTCAGCTTCCACTTGTTTACCTAAAGCTATATCATCACTTATACTAAACAATGGCACAAATGGGGCATCTTTTTTACAAGAGCTGAAACCTAGCAATACAAATAACCCTAGTACCCATATTACATTTTTACTTTTAATCATATTATTTTCTATTGTCTTCTTTAGCTAATATACTTAAATAACTTTCATATCTAATTAATGAAATTCTATTTTCATCAACGGCTTTCTTAATAGCACAGCCTGGCTCGTTTAAGTGCATGCAATTATTGAACTTGCAATTTTTTAATTCATCTCTCATCTCTGGGAAATAGTGTGAAATTAATTCGTCTTTCAAATCAAAGACTCCTAATTCCCTAATTCCAGGAGTATCTATTATAGTTCCACCATCTGGCAAATCATACATTTCAGCAAATGTTGTGGTATGTACTCCTTTTGATGATGCATCAGATATCTCTGATGTTCTCAAATTTGCATTTGGCAAAAGTAAATTAATTAATGATGATTTACCAACACCTGAATGACCTGAGATTAATGTGTTTTTATCTTTTACCAATCCTCTAATTTCAACTACACCTTCTAAAGTAATTGTTGAGCAAAGCATTACTTTATAACCAATATTCTCATACATTTTTTTGATCTCAAAAAGATAATCTAAATCTTCTTGCTCAAGTAAATCAATTTTATTAAATACTATAATAGTAGGTATATGATATGCTTCGGCAGTTACTAAAAAACGATCTATAAATCCGAATGAAGTTCTCGGACTCGCTAAAGTTGCAACTAATATTGCTTGATCTAAATTAGCAGCGATTATGTGTGTTTGCTTCGATAAATTAATTGATTTTCTTACAATATAATTTTCGC
>JBKCCA010000115.1:0-3564 GCA_046305595.1 bacterium | reverse complement strand
ATCTACTACTTGTGTTGATGTTTACAAAAACTTAATTATTAAAAATAATACTGACAATAATTATGTGAATGCTTCAAGATATTTTACTGTTGCCTGGGGTGTGTTCTGTATGTTTGTTGCTTTTTTTGCTGGCAAATTGGGCAATCTAATTGAAGCGGTGAATATATTAGGCTCGTTATTTTATGGTACTATTTTAGGAATATTTGTAGTAGCATTTTATTTCAAAAAGCTTGGTGCAAATGCGGTATTCTATGGGGCTTTAATGGCAGAACTTATCGTATGTCTAGTCTATTATTTCGACTTAACAGCATTCTTATGGTTAAATTTAATAGGATGTTTAGGAGTAGTTCTCTTCGCATACCTATTACATCTAACTGCAAAGCGTTAAAGCTGTTTCTCTAAATCTTCACGACTTAAAAATCCGATATGAGAAAATGTCCTTGTATTCTTTTTGTAAACATAAATTGTAGGTAAAGCGTCTACACCTAATTGCTTACAAAGCTCTGTGTTTTTATCAGCATCAATTTTAATAATCTCTACCGTATCAGACATAGTCTTTTTCATATCAGCTAAATAAGGTGCCATTTTTTTACATGGAGCACACCATTCTGCGTAAATGTCTACTACTACAATTTTATCGCTTTTTGTTAATGCATTAAATTGTTCTAGTGTTAAATTCTGATGTGAAGTTGAGTTTGATGTACTCGAGCCCATTGCTTCACCCTTTTCTTCAGGTAAATTTGATGCTCTCCATTTCATAATTCCTCCATTCAATTCAACTATATTCTTAAATCCAGATTCTTTCATGAAGTTTGTTGCACTTGCACTTCTACCGCCACTCATGCAATAAACATAATATGTTTTATTCGGATCTAATGCTTTCAACATCGTCTCCGCGTTGCTAGAATTCCAATCTATATTCAATGACTTAGATATATGTCCGCCTGTATATTCTCCTGGTGTTCTTACATCTAATAACACTCCGTTCTTATCAGCTTCAAATGCAGTTTTGAATTCTGCTGGTGCTAATTTTGTTATTCCCTGTTGACCATTACTACATGCTACTGTAAAAATTGTGAAGCATGCTGCTAATAATATATTTGTTATTTTTTTCATGATTTATTTACCTAATAATTTATTTAATGCTAATTCTTGTTCTTTTGTTATGTTGGTATTTTTCTCTAATTTATATTTTACATTCGGATTTTTAGCTACAGTGATTTCTATTGTTTTTAATATACCATCTCTGCTAACTAATATCGATATCTTATCATTTACTTTTTTCAAAGCCAATGCTTTTGTTAAATCATCAACTCTATAATTATCTATAGCGATTATCTCGTCGTTTACATTTAGTCCTGCTGAATAAGCCGGACCGTTCTTTGAAACTGTTGTAACATTTAATTTGCCATTTGTATTAGTTGCATTTACACCCAAATAGCTTTCGTTTTTATTTGCGTTTTGATTAACTAATTTAAGTCCGACAACTGATAAATAATTTTCAAAATTAATACTAGCAGTTCCATCTATAACTTCTGCATAAAACTTATCTAAGTTTCTACCCGTGAATTTTTCTGCAGCTTGTTTAAATGTATTATTATCAAAGCCTATATTTTTCTTCTCGTAATATTCTTTGTACAAGAAATTCATTAAATCATCTAAGTTTTGCTTGCCATTTGAATGCTCTATGATCATTAAATTAATTAACAATGCGGCAATACTTCCTTTGTCGTAATAAGATACTTGTGAGTTATTTGAATTTTCGTTTCTTCTGTAATATTTGATCCATGCATCAAAACTCGATTCACTTAATGCTTGTATTTTATCTCCAGGTAAATTTACTTGAGCAGATATTTCATTTGCTAAAATTTCTAAATATTTATCTTCTGTATAATATCCTACTCTTTTGACAATCCAGTTATCATAATAAGCTGTAAAACCTTCTGATACCCATAGCAAATGAGTATAATTCTCTTGGTCATAATCAAATGGACCTAAAACACTAGGTCTAAGTCTCTTTACATTCCATAAATGAAAATACTCATGAGCAACTAATCCTAAAAAGCTATTGTATGAATTTTCAGTGCTGTATGCGTTTCTTTGTACTAATAAACTTGTAGAATTCAAATGCTCTAATCCGCCGCCTCCACTGTTTACGTTGTAAACTAAAAATGTATAATTCTTTACAGGGTTTTTGCCAAATACTGAATTAGCAGTTTCTATTATTTTGATAAAATCTTTTTTGATTTTTTCTTTATCATAGGTACCCGGACCTACCATTGCCACGTAATGAGGTATTCCTAATGCTTCAAATTCAATGATATCTTGATTGCCGATTTCTATAGGTGAGTCTGCTAAAATATCGTAATCATCCGCATATAATTTAAATGGATTGTTTTTATCATGAGCTAAACCACATGATATTTTCTTCCAATTTTCTCTAGGTATAATATTGACTTCAAACTTTAGTTTTTTGTAACCTTCAACATACATGAAAATATTAGATCCATTTAAAGCTGCATGGGATTCATCAATGAAGCTAGTTCTTACTGTTAATTCAAATGCATAGACTCTGTAGTAAACTTTTACATTGCCATTTGTATTTTTGAACTTCCAAGTATTTTTATTTGTTTTTTCAATGTTGATCTTTTCATTATTAGAACTTGCTTGTACACTTTCTACATGTCGAGCAAATTCTCTTATAAGATATGAACCCGGTGCCCACACTGGCAGTTTAATTTCTAATTCCTTCTCTTTGAATCCACTGATTTCCATTTCTACATCTACGTAGTGGGCTTGTGCTTCAGGAAAAGTTAATTTGTACTTTATACTTTCAGCCATTAGTTCTGAAATACTGCTCATAATCAATACTATTAATGCGATTCTTTTCATTTATGTGTTAAGTTTTACTTAATTAGTAACAATTATACAAAAATAGACCATTTGTTTAATTAAGCTCCTATATTAAACAGAATTATATTATAAATGTTGTAACATTTAGCTTTATCTTTGCGCATCTATCAAAAAATAATTATTCAATGAATATCAAGATATTAGGTATCAAACCAATTCTTTTAACAGCTACTGTAATTATATTACTCGCGGCTTGTAATAAATCTGATTCTGCTGGAGACAAAAAATCACAGGGAGGCAAAATGAATCCGAAAGTAGCAGCAAACTACATTGTGATTAGAGATACTACTTTGAAAGAGAGTATTGTAATAACTGGCAATATACAAGCAGACGAGTCGGTAGATTTAAGAACTGAGAGTGCTGGTAAGGTGACTAAAATATTTTTTTCGGAAGGTGCTAAAGTAAAACAAGGTGAGCTTTTGTTGAAAATTAATGATCAAGAACTTAAAGCGCAATATGATAGAGCAAAAGCAAGACAGAAGTTAGCTGAAGAACAAGAATATCGTCAAAGAATTTTGTTAAAGAAAGAAGCAATTTCACAGCAAGAATATGATATTGTATTTACAGAACTGCAATCATTAAAAGCAGAAACAGAATTAATAAATGCACAATTAGCAAAAACAGAATTGCGTGCGCCATTCGCAGGGCAAC
>JBKCCA010000114.1:0-7639 GCA_046305595.1 bacterium | reverse complement strand
TTACTCGTCTCCACAGGCAGACTTACTTCGTTAGATGCGATGCGCTCGACCTTGTCCAGGTCTGTCTCGCACGCAGCGAATATGAATAATAAAGAATATGTAAGATATTTGAATTTCATTGCTTTCTAAATTCTGGTAACCTGTACGGGCGGATAATCCTTTTGCACGGGCGGATAAAATCCGCCCCTACTAGTAATTAGTTATTAGTCACTAGTGACTGGCACTAGCATATTAGCATACTAGCATACTAGCATACTAAAATAGCTTGCTATTTCTAGTCGTATTTGCGTTTAATAAACCATCTATCACAAAAATTCAGTCCCAGGTGCACATTAAAAAATTCTTCTTGAATCAATCCCGCGTTTTTAGTGCCACGTGAACCATACTCAAAGCCAAGGTTTATGCGTGATGCAGAACGTGGCAATGGTAAGCCGAAGCCCCAGTTTACAGAGTATTGATTAATATTTTCACCGTTAATGTTTACGTAAGATTGTGCGTAATTTACACCCAATCGGTATTCAATTAATTTGAAATAATTACCAACTGAATTGTATTTAGGAATATAGTATCCGCCGAGGCTAAGATCCATCGTATTTTTTAAATTTTGATTGACCCCGTATAATTCAAGGTTCGACCACTGCCCCATGCTCACATCCGCAGCAATCATATAATGATTCATTTTACCATAGCTTGCGCCGAATGAGCTAAGCATCGGAAATAAAATTTTGCCTTTTTTATCTTCGGAATTTTCTACGGTATCGATAGTTGCTTCAAAGCCCGTAGAGCTTACTATGTAACGTTTTGAGAGGGTGTTACGCGTTGCGTTCAATGAAGTATTTGCATTACCTGTTAGTCCGAAAGTGATGTATTTATCATTCTTTAAATTACGAGTATACTGCAAGCCGAAGTTCATCAAAATACTACCTACATAAGTAGAATTAGTTTGGCGGATGTTATAAAAATTCAAGCTATCAGGGAATTCATTTGCTTTAGAACGATTAACACTTCCGAATAAATAATTAGCATTCACACCAAGTGTTAAGCCTTTATAAATTTCGTAAGCACCAGCAATATAAAATTGATTTAAGCCTCCGTCACCCTTGTAAACATTAGTAACAGGCGTGTCAGATACTGTCGTTTGAACACGAGATTCGTAACCAATACCTGATAGAGGAACTAAACCGAAACTTAATCCCATTTTGCTAGAAACTGGTAATCCGACTTTTAAATAACTCATACCCAAATTCGTACTTTGAGCTGAGGCGGTATTACTGTTAAACTTTGTGAAGTTTGAGAACATACCCACTTCGAAAGTGGTGTATCGCAAAGCATTTAAAGAAGCTGGATTAGAAGTGTTGATAGCATTATCATAACGTATTCCATTTTTGATGCCGCCCATACCGATATTAATTGCTGAGCTATTGTTCAACACTTGGCCTAGGCCGAATTGAGAGTATGGGGTATTGGATGTATTTTGAGATTGAGCTTCGAGTGCTAAAACGCTTAGCGCTGCGATGCTCATAATTTTAAATTTCTTTCTGAACATTATAATTCAATATAGTATTAAGTCCTTCGGCCACTAAATCTGCGCGAACAAATATGCTATTTTTAAGCTGAGTATCCAAAAGCGCGGCATCGCCACCGCATATTAAACATTGCAAATTTTCGTAATTTCTTTGATACGCCTCTACGAAGCCTAGTATTTCAAAGATATAACCATTAAAGGCACCTGATTGCATTGACTCATTCGTGCTTGTTCCAATTAACTTCTGTTTTTGCAATTTGCTTGTTTCCACTAACGGCAATTGCGCTGTAAAAGTATGCATCGCCTTGTATCGCATGGTAAGTCCGGGTGAAATAGCTCCTCCCATATACGTACCATCCGCAGTAATAAAATCATAAGTCACACAAGTACCCATGTCGATGCAAAGCACGTTCGTATTCGGAAAAATTCTAGCAGCACCACAAACTGCAGCGAGGCGATCGAGCCCTAATGTTTCTGGTGTTTGATAATTATTTTTTACGGGTACGGATGTTTGATGATTGAAAGCGATGTAATCTGAATGAGCTTTCAAGTAAGCTTGTACTTCGCTATTGGCATTGCCGACATGCGAGTAAATGCTAGCTTGTATGGGGTACTCTTTGAAAATTTTATCGAGTAAATTGAGCTCGATAGATTCGAAACTTTGGCTCGCCACGATACGATCTTTGTTGAAGATGTAGAGTTTGCTGAGGGTGTTGCCGGTGTCGAGGACGAGGTTCATGATTACGAAGGTAATAATTTTTTGTAGCACGTATGCTCGAGGGAGTTGCGCGCAGGCATCATGGTTTAATTTCACGCAAAGGTTTTGGCGCGACAGAACTCAAAGCTCCTCTGCTATTTTTTAAGATACACGCCGACTTGTGTCGGCTAATGGACGCAAAGCACAGCTACGCTGTGGGTCACGTTTAGTATATGCAGTACTGAATTTTTATTATAAATTTTATGAAAATATTAACGAAGCGTGCCCCGCAAGCTTTAGCGAGCGCTTTGCGTCCATTAGCCGACACAAGTCGGCGTGTATCTTAAAGAGGTTCGCAGAGGAAATTAGAGTTCTGAAAAACAAAAACCTTTGCGTTAAATTAAACCATCTCTCTGGGCGCACCTCATCTGAGCAAAAGTGCTATTGAATGTTCGATAAATCGAACCGCTACTGAAGTACTACATTTAAAATCGATTCGAAGATCGCTACGCCATCCGTATTCGAAAGCTCAGCATCAACTGCTCTCTCCGGATGCGGCATCATACCGAATACATTACGACCTGCATTGCATACCCCTGCGATGTTTTCTAGTGCACCATTCGGATTTGCAGCGGCGTTGATGTTTCCGTTTTCGTCGCAATAGCGGAAAAGAATTTGATCTTTATCGTTCAACATTTTCAGCGTATCGGTATCGGCAAAATATTTACCTTCACCATGAGCGATCGGAATTTTTAAGGCTTTATTAGGATCTACGGCTGAAGTCACCAAACTATTAGAAGTCTGTGCTTTCATGTAGATATTTTTACAAATGAATTTACGGCTATCGTTATGCAACAAAGCTCCTGGTACCAATCCGGCTTCAGCCAAAATCTGGAAACCATTGCAAACACCCATCACATACCCACCTCTATTTGCATGTGCAATAACTTCTTGCATGATTGGCGAAAAACGAGCGATAGCGCCCGAACGTAAATAGTCACCGTATGAGAAGCCACCTGGCAATACAATAAAATCAGCACCTTGAAGGTCATGATCTTTATGCCAAAGCTTTAAAACTTCTTGGTTCATCACATTTTTCAATGCATAAACCATATCTTCATCACAGTTTGAACCAGGGAATACCACTACACCAAATTTCATACGGAAGTAATTTTTATGAGGCAAATGTAAGAAAAAAATTTAAAAAGGACTCGCTAAAGCGAGCCAGTAAACACGAAGGGTAGTCAAGGGCACGAAGGACACGAAGGTTTTGTATTATGGCTTATAATAATCGTTTGAAATCCTTTTGATACCATTTTTCAATAAAGGAACATTGAAGTTTAATAATAAGCCTAATCGCTTGTTTGAAATTTTTAGATAACTTAATAATTGTGCTGAATGTGCCTCTATTAAATGTTCTGTAGATTTTATTTCTACAATTATTTCGTTTTCAATAAGTAAATCGATTCTGAAATAACTTTTCATTTTTACTCCTTTGTATATAAAGGGTAAATGTTTTTGTTTTTCATATTCAATACCAAGTATTTTCAATTCATGACAAAGCGAATCTTCATAAATACTTTCAAGTAAACCTTGTCCGAGTTCTTTATGCACATTTATAGCTGCACCTATAATAGAATTTGATAATACCTCTATATTCATTCTCAAATATAGATTCACAAACAATCAGCTTCAATTGCATTTATGCAGGTTTATTTATTAATCTTTTTTAAAAAAAATCTTCGTGTCCTTTGTGCCCTTGACCAAACTTCGTGTTTATCTGTGGGGCGTCAGCACCACCTTAGACAACCTGAAAAACTATCACTGAAATTATCATCAACCACAGCAAGCCCTCTGCCACCCACATCTTCTTCGCCACCAAGAAATAATATGATAAAAACAAAGTCATCGGTGCAGCCAATAAAATAAAGTGATTAATTTTAAAACTTGGTTTGATATAATATGAGAATGCAGTAATGAGTATTGATATTACCATTATTTGCTGAACCTTACGAACCAATAACACGTTTTTATAAAAATTTTCGAATAGTTTATTGAAGGCAATTATTAAAATCAGTACAATCGGAAACAATGGTAAATAATCACTCCTTCTAGGGAAAACATTGATTTGCCAAAATGAACCCTTTAAAGGTGACCATAATAAAAGAAAATCATCCCATCTGTTTGTCCAGTAGTAATAAAATGCCAAAAATATATATAAAGTTAATACCCCTAAGATACTCGAAACCCATTCGCGCCAAACAAAGGGACGGAAGATGATGAGTGAAAACCAAACTAAGACGATCCATGCAATTGCAGGGAAATAAAATAAGGATGCTAGTGCTACAATTACTCCAGCATCGAAACATTTTTGTGCTCCTTGATTAGTCTTGAACAACTTTATGACAGTGATGAATAATAATAACTGCAAGAATATTATCAAGATTGCAGCATCCATCGTATAAAAAGTAGGGAAAATGGCTGTGATAATAATAAATACTAGCGCTGGCAGCAATGTGTTTTTGAATAATAGGCCGTAATCGTTGATGATTTTATTGAGCCAGATACCAATGCTAAAATAAATGAGTGTTGTGAATATGGTGTTAAATAGTTTGTTGGTCCAGAGATCTGGGAAGTTGTTAAATAAAAAACTACTGAATGGTTCGTTGTAATTAAAAACGGGAATAGGCTCGCTGTTCAGCAAATAAGGTAAACGTATGCCGAAAGCTAATATCAATAAGATAATTAAGTTAAATGGTTCTTGTGTTTTGAATAAACGTATTAACATTCACTAAAAGCTTATGCGCATAAAGTTAGATTTATTTTTCTGAATACAAGGCACGATTAGCTGATCTGCTGATATTTGCTTCCCTCCACCTGGCATCATTAAGATATTATCGTTTTCTTTTACCAATATTTTTTCAGTTGTTTCACCTTTATTATTGATACTGCAACTGATAATATCGGTGGCTTTACGTATGTATTTATTGTAAATAACGTGAATTTGATCTACATCGAGACTTAGTATATACGAGGAATAGAATGCTGCATCGTCTTCAGATACTTGATTTTTTCGGATGATGCTTTCCCAATGAATTTTACCATCGGTATTTATAGAGAACAATAAAATGTTATCGTAATGATAAGTATATGATGTAGTATATAATTGGTAATACGAATTGTAATTAGTAGACTCGGTAACGTAATTTGATTCTGAAACTAAAATCACTCCACCGTCGGTTCTTAAAATTATTTTATCGACGAAATAATTAATGAGCTCAGTGCCTCTATTAACAGTGCGTTCGGTATTGAACTCCGTTAAAAATTTAGCTTTGAAACTTTCAGAGTACATTTTTAATTTGAGTTCATTGAAATTTAAACGTGCATAAAAAATTCCGGCAGATGAAAAACTATTCATCTCTGAATAAAAACCTGCGAAGACTATGTTTTTATTGACATAGTCGAGTTCCATCTTAATGTCTTTTATAAAATACTTGTCGAGCGACAGTGCGATGTACTGTAATTTATCTGAATTAGCTTTAGAAATATTCAAAGTATATTTTCGATCTCTCAGCATCTTTTTTTCTAAATCTATAGAGGTTAAGAAATATACAACGGTATCGTTTGAGAGCTTGAAATCATTTAATAACAATACTCCATCATAAGTATCGGTCTTATATTTTTTAGTATAAATTGTATTAAAAGTAGAATCCATCACTTTGATGTTGATACTCAATTTCTCATCTTCAGCACTAGTCTGTTTATACATCGAAGTAATCAATTTTTGATTTTTACTTTTCTTGATATAGAACATGCCTTTATTTCGACGTTTATCAAATTCTATGGCATCAATTAGTTTCGCTTGTCCGATGAATGTTCCATTCTCTAAGTTTATGCGTTGAGCAAACAATTCATTTCTATTATTCGCTTTATTAGCGATAGAGTAAAAGACATACAAACTATCTTCTAGAAATTGTATGTCTTGAATCTCTGCATCATTATTCGGAAATATCATCGGCACAGAATACTTTACGGCCATGTTATTTTCGAAGTATGATATTTCAACGCGATTATCTCTTAATCGAATTTGTTCTTGCTTATTATTGAATGCTAATTGACTTTTGATTACATAAAAACCTTTAGCTGTTTGCGCAATGACTTTTGAAAAACTTCTTTGAAAAGTTTTTTCAGCTGCTGAATATTCTACTTTCTGTGAATAAGCATTGAAGCCAATCATGAACAAAAGAAAAATGGATAGAATGTTTTTCATCATGTAAATTTAGTAAAAAATCTTTTGTACCACTTCTGCTACATTATCCGGAAAGTCTACTTTAATAGCATCCTTTTCAAAGCACCATTCTTTTAATTTCGCTACAAAAGTATCATCGATCTCGTGTACAATAGGAATTCCCATTCGGCGCATTGCTTCGGCGTTGCAATATTGTTCATACTGTCCTTTCATAGGTAAGGCCATTACTTTTTTACCGAGGAACATAGCTTCGGCAGGGGCTTCAAAGCCAGCACCAGTAAGCAATCCAGATGATGATGCAACACTTTGATTGAAAGCTTGATTATTAATGGGTCTTACTCTTACATTATCAACAATGTATCCGGTTTTTTCATGTTTAGAAAAAATTTCCCAGTTAACATCAGGTAATGCTTGAAGGTATTTCAACAAAAATTTATCGTCGTATGCAGGTAAGTATACTGTATAGTGATTATTAATTGTCGGTATTAATTCACGAATTTCTCTGCGGATGATTGGTGTAAAAATATTTTCATCGTATGATTCGAAATGAAAAGAAAATCTTGAATTGCAAGGAGCATAATATTTGAAAAGTTTCTCAGCCATGGAATTTATTTTCGCCGGACGAGGCGATTTTTCAGATAAGAATGCTGATTGATGACTTAAGGCAATTACTTTTTTATTTTTCAATTTACTAGCCCAAGCTGAGACAGGTTCAAAATCATTTAAAATAAAATCGTAAGGTTTTAAATCAAGATTTCTTATGTCATTAATAAAAGTCAAAAGGTGTAACCCTTTAAGAGTTTTTTGATAATCAACACCACCATGCTTACCAAAAATAAATGATAATCCGTTTTTTCGATACTTAATTTCATGTCCGAGCACCACATCAACCTGCGTACCACTCACTAAAATATCAACCTCTGCATATTGTTGCAGATATGGTATTATGTCTCGTGCTCTGCTGACGTGACCGTTGCCGGTGCCTTGTATGCCGAAGAGGATTTTCATTGGAGAAAGATAGGGGAAATTTTTTATTTATCACATTTGGGTTTTGGAGGTGCGCGCTTTGGACATGCTTTAATTTCACGCAAAGTTTTTTGTTTGTCAGTACCCAAGGTTCCTCTGCGAACCTCTTTGAGAACTAACGCCAACTTACGTTGGCTTAAGG
>JBKCCA010000113.1:0-3252 GCA_046305595.1 bacterium | reverse complement strand
TCCTGGGAATCCTAAATCAATAATACTATCAACACTACGCACTACATAATACACGATGTATATAGTAATCGCAAGTGGAATAATTATTAAAATACCTTTGAAAAAATAGTTTAATATCTGTCTGAAAAACTTATTCATAATAGTAGATTCTTTGTACCCTTTGTGATATTGATGTTAAAATTTCATATGGTATAGTATTCGCAATTTTTGCTAAATCATTAATACTCGGATCTTCGCCGAAAATTATTACTTCATCTCCCTCTACAACGCCTAAACCTGTGATATCAACCATGCACATATCCATACAAACACTACCTATCACTGGCGCCTTCTGTCCTTTGATGCTCACATAAGCATTCCCATAACCGAATGATCTATAATAACCATCAGCATATCCGATTTTTATCGTTGCAATCTCTGAATCTTTCTGAATCACTCCTCTTCTACCATACCCAACTGTTTCGTTTGCTTTTAGTTTCTTAATCTGAGTAACAGTAGTTTTTAATTCACCAACCATCTGCAATTCATTTTGAAAATTACCAACGTTTTCAATACCATATAACCCGATACCCAAACGCACCATTTCATACTGAGCCTCTGGGAACCTTAATATACCTGCGGTATTAGAGATATGCCTGATGAAATCTTTCTGAAATTTTAATCTCAACTTTGCATATAAACGATCAAAACGATTTAATTGCTCTCGTGTATAATCATCATGCATCTCATTTTCTGAAGCAGCTAAATGAGAGAACACAGAAACAATTTTTAATGTTTCATCGCTGGTGTATTTGAATAATATTTCTAAATCAGCATCATCAAACCCCAATCTGTTCATACCTGTTTCTAACTTAATATGTATAGGGTAATGACTTAAATGCTTTGATTTTATTAGCTCATAAAAAGAAGCTAATATTCGCTGATTATACAGTTCAGGTTCTAAGTTGTATTCAATAATTTTATCGAAGGCGGCAGGCTCCGGACTCATCACCATAATAGGTAAATTGATACCCGCTTTACGTAATGCTACTCCTTCGTCGGCATAAGCTACTGCTAAATAATCTACTTTATTATATTGTAGGATGCTAGCAATTTCAACACTTCCGCTGCCATAAGCAAAGGCTTTCACCATGGCCATTACCTTGGTAGCTGGACGTAATTTAGATCTGTAAAAATTTAAATTATGAACGATGGCATTTAGGTTAATTTCTAAAACCGTTTCATGAACTTTCTCTTCTAATAATTTAGCGATACGTTCAAATCCGAATTTTCTAGCACCTTTAATTAAAATGCCTTCATTATTGAATTCAATGTTTTTAAAGTCAGCAATAAACTCTTCAGTATTTGCATAAAATGATTTCTGCATTTTAAAAAGAGATGAATGACTTTTTATTTCATCGCCAATACCAATGACTCTATTGATTTTATGTTCTGCTAGGTAGTTCGCTAATATTTCATATACAGGTTCTTTCTCTGCATGAACAATATCAGAAACAATAAGGGTTTTAAGATCTTGTTTTTGTTGATTTAAGAAATCAATTGCTATTAATACCGATGAAATATCGGCACTATACGAATCATTGATTAATGTTGAGCGATTAATACCTTGCTTCATTTCTAAGCGCATAGGTATTGATTGTAATTGTGCTATTCGCTCTTGTATACTTGACAATGAGTAATTCATTGATAGCAATGTTGCCACTAAAATAATGATGTTCTCTATCGATGCCTCATCAGTAAAATGACAATTTATTTGAAACTCTTGATGTTTATAATAACAAGTAAGCAGACTGTGTTGATCAATATTTTTTATTGACAATATTTGTAGATCGGCAACATCCGACTTAGACCAAGTAAAAGATTTACTAGTATCGATGGTACCTGCTGGTACATAATCGCTCGAATAAATTATTTTTTCTGAATTCTTAAATAATTTCAACTTCTCATGTAGCTTCTCTTCTCTCGATTGAAAGCCCTCATCATGTGCCGACTTAATATTAGTAAGTATGCCGATGTTAGGTTTTATAACATCTTCTAGAGCATCCATTTCATTGATGGTTGAGATACCTGCTTCAATTAATGCAAGCTGATAGGTATGGTTCATTTGCCATACAGAAAGAGGTACGCCGATTTGAGAGTTATAGCTCTTCGGACTTCTAACTATGGTGAATTCGGGTGATAGAATTTGGTATAACCAATCTTTCACAATCGTTTTACCATTGCTACCTGTAATACCAATTACAGGGTAATTAAAATGTGAACGATGGTAAGCAACAAGTTTTTGTAAAGCTGTAAGAGTATTTTTTACAATGTAAAAGTTAGCAGATAAATAGCTAAGGTCAGCATATTTAGCATCTGAAATAACAAAGTTACGAACACCTTTTTGATAGAGATCTTTGATGTATTGATGGCTATCTTGTTTACCTGCTAGGGCAAAAAACAAAGATTGCTCGGCATAAATAATTTTACGACTATCAGTTAACAACCAATAGATTTCATAATCAGGTTGTTGAATAATAGACTCACAGTCAAGAATAACTTTAATTTGGCTAGCCAAATATTTATGTTGCATAAACAAATATATTAAATTTGTTGCATGGATGATCGAAAAAAGATCTATGACAAAAAATCTGCGAAAGTAAAGATCGAGCAGTATTGTGCCTATCAAGAGCGAAGCCAGCAAGAAGTGCGTGATAAACTTTATGATATGGGCTTACATAAAGACGACGTAGAAAATATCATCACTGAACTTATAGATAATAACTTCTTAAATGAAGAACGATTTGCCATCACCTATGCACGAGGAAAATTCAGAATTAAGCATTGGGGTAAAATAAAAATCAAGCAACATCTCAAGCAGAAAAAAGTGGGTGATTATTGTATTAATAAGGCATTAGCCTTAATAGACCCTAATGATTACGAGAAAACCATTATACAATTAATTGAGAAGAAAAATCGTGAATTAAAAGAAAGTGATGCCTATATCAAGAAACAAAAAGTTACACGCTATGTGGTTTCACGCGGATTTGAAACTGATATAGTACTAGGTTTAATTGGGGGTAACGATTAACTATAATTCGAAAATACTCGTGCGCTTGCGTTGCTTTACATATTTGCGAATGTCTAAAGCTATAAAGGCAAAAAAGTAAAAAATGATGGGCGCCCCTACTGAGAGAAATGAAGAGTAAATAAAAAACAGACGAACTCTCGACAATGAAAGTCTAAATTTTTGTGCAAGATAAGTACACACCC
>JBKCCA010000112.1:0-1181 GCA_046305595.1 bacterium | reverse complement strand
AGCGAATGGAATCCCGAAGATCGTTGGTCAGCATTACAAGCGATGCAACGCACTAAAGATAACGGCGAAATATTAACGGGCTTAATCTACATCAATCCAGAAACCAGAGACCTACATGAGATCATCAACACGGTAGATACGCCGTTGAATCAGTTGGGGAAAGAGGAGTTGTGTCCAGGGGCGGAGATGCTGGAGGAGCTGAATTCGGAACTAAGATAAATTGGTATTCCGTATTCAGTATTCCGTATTCCGATACTTAAGTTTCAATATTCGTCACGATGATTGTAATCGCTGATAAATCAGCGAGCTACAATATTCTACGTTTACATATCAATATTCGGCGATGAATCGCCTCAAACTTTTCAGCTAATTGAATTATCTGGAAGGCATAGGGTGATTCATCACCCGTTTTTAAAAAGGAAGGCGAGAGATTGTAGGGCGTTGATTTATCAACGTTGTAATCTATATCCGTATTCAGTATTCAGTATTCCGTATTCAGTATTCCGATGTGCAATCTTTGGGGTTTGTCACGTTTAGGCGGGGCGATGAAATCACCCCATACAGGTGCTTCGAACAATCATCGTGTCGTAATTCAAAAATTAGGTATCGGAATACGGAATACTGAATACTGAATACGTTGTACGAGTGGCGGCCACTACCAATAGATACCGTGTGCTCGCCACCCCGCCACGCGATTATACTCCAGCGCCGGCATCGGCACCTTCAACACATTCACTGCATTCAAAAATTTCTTCAGCACTACATGCTTCGTTTTTATTTTTGAACAGTCGATATCGAGTGATAAAAAATATTGACGATAGCGTTCGAGGTCGGGTATAGGTGTACCATCGAAGCTTGTCGGGTTTTTAAATTCTCCAATCAATCCGTTAGCGCTGTAACCTATTGATATTGCTAGCCAATCGGGCAATCGAGTTTTGTGAATTTCATTGATGCTTAATGTAAGCCAATAGGTATGCGCATTATAATCCATCACAATATTCTCTAATAAATTTTCACCTAACATACGTGGTTGATACTTCGGATATTCACTGGGGTAAAATGAAAATTTGAATTTTAATTTTTGCTCATCGAACAAAGCTTGCTGTGCAGTGAATAGGGCAGAGCCCGAAAAATTCGCAATCATATCGTTCGTCGAAAATCCGTAACCATTGTACATGCCA
>JBKCCA010000111.1:0-7325 GCA_046305595.1 bacterium | reverse complement strand
ATTCAAGCTTGTTCTGCTGCTGCGATTTCTATTTTCTTGGGTACATTAATTTATGTGAATGTGACGAATGCTGAACATTACCCCATACCTACTTCTATTGTAATCATACACGGTGTCTTATCGATGTTCTCATTGGTATCGGCACGTATAGTTTTTAAAGCTGCCTTTATTACACTCGTAGGTTATGGCGATGATTTAAAACGCAATGTATTGATTTACGGTGCTGGGCAATCGGGTATTATTACGCTCAATACCTTGATGCAAGATCAACGTTCGAATGTGAACGTAATGGGCTTTATCGACGATAATAGATCGAAGCAAGGCAAAACGGTTGCCGGCGTAAAAATTTACAGTCCGGAAGATGCACTCAACGGCATGCTCGATAAAAAGCATATCAAGGAAATTATTCTCTCTATACAAAATATTAATCCGCAACGTAAAGCAGCTATCGTGAATTTATGTTTAGAAAAAGAGATAGAAGTAAAAAACGTTCCGCCTATTGCACGCTGGATCAACGGTGAACTTTCATCTAAGCAAATTAAAGCGGTAAAAATTGAAGACCTTTTAAATCGTGCTCCTATACAACTTGATAAAGAAAACATTATGAAAGAATTGCGTTCAAAGGTGGTCTTGGTTACAGGCGCAGCAGGTTCTATCGGTTCTGAAATTGCCAATCAAATATTACGCTATCAACCTAAAATATTAATTCTAGTAGATCAGGCTGAAACGCCCATGTATGAATTAGAAATTAATCTTCGTAAAGCAATTGACCGTGGTAGTGTTTTAACCAAATTCATTATTGCGGATATTTCTGACGAGCGTGCTATGCGTCGTGTTTTCAAAGAGTACCATCCGCAGAAAGTATTTCATGCAGCCGCTTACAAACACGTTCCTTTGATGGAATCTAATCCGTTCGAAGCTATACGTGTAAATGCATTTGGCACTAAAACCATGGCCGACTTAAGTCAAGAATTTGGCGTAGTAAAGTTTGTAATGGTTTCTACTGATAAAGCAGTAAACCCAACGAATGTAATGGGTGCTAGTAAACGCATTGCTGAAATTTATATACAATGCTTGAACAATAAACCTGAAAATAGAACCAGCTTTATTACTACTCGATTCGGAAACGTATTAGGTTCAAACGGTTCGGTGATACCGATGTTTAGTAGACAGATTGAGGCAGGCGGACCTATTACCGTTACGCACCCAGAAATCACACGCTATTTCATGACGATACCAGAGGCCTGTCAGCTCGTTTTAGAAGCAGATGCAATGGGCAAAGGTGGTGAGATATTTATTTTCGATATGGGTGAATCGGTGCGCATCATCGATGTCGCTAAAAACATGATCAAACTATCAGGCCTCACATTAGGTAAAGACATACAGATTGAAATCACCGGCTTACGTCCTGGTGAAAAATTATACGAAGAGCTTCTATCAGACGAAGAAAACACCGTACCAACATACCACTCTAAAATAAAAATCGCACGCGTTCAAGGCTTCGAACAAGAATACATTACTGAACAATTCTGCTTATTAGAAGAATGCCATAAATCACAAGATGACTTTAAATTAGTGAGTCAGATAAAGGTTATGGTGAAAGAGTATGTTTCTAACAATTCAGTCTATCAATCACTCGATAACTAATTTAGTAAGTTAGTAGGCTAGTAGGCTAACAGGCTAGTGCTAGTGGTTAATCACTAGTGACAAACTATCCACTTACTATCCACTAATCACAATCATTTATCACTATCTACTAGCATTAACTTACTAGCCTACTAGCCTACTAACTTACTAATTTCCTATCTTTGTAAAATGAAATCCGACATCCGCTCCCTTTCCCTTGCCCAACTCCAAGAAGCTTTCATCGCCCTAGGCGAGCAGAAGTTTCGTGCGAAGCAAGTCTATGAATGGCTGTGGATGAAGAGTGCGCGCTCTTTTGAAGAGATGACCAATCTTTCGAAAGACCTTCGTAAAAAGCTTGATGAACAATTTGCCATCAATGCGGTGAAGGTGATGAAAGCTCAAAAAAGTAAAGACGGAACCATCAAAGATGCCTTCGAATTATTTGATCATAATATTGTGGAAGGTGTTCTAATTCCTACAACTGAACGTATGACTGCTTGTGTTTCTTCGCAAGTTGGCTGTAGCTTAACTTGTAAGTTTTGCGCAACGGGTTATATGGATCGTAAACGTAATTTGAATGCTGATGAAATTTATGACCAAGTGGTTTTAATCAATCAGCAGGCGATGCAAAATTATAACATCCCACTCACAAACATTGTGTACATGGGCATGGGTGAGCCGCTATTGAATTATGCAAATGTGTTGAAGTCGATTGATCGTATTACCGCTGAAGACGGATTAAATATGTCGTATAAACGCATCACAGTTTCGACTGCGGGTATTGCGAAGATGATTAAGAAATTAGGTGATGATGAAGTGAAGTTTAATTTAGCACTTTCATTACATGCAGCGAACGATGAGAAGCGTAATGAAATTATGCCGATCAACGAAAGCAACACACTCGAAGCATTAGCAGAAGCGCTGAAATATTATTACGAAAAAACAGAAAACGAAGTCACATACGAATACATTATTTTCAACGGTGTGAATGATGAAATTCAAGATGCACGCGAATTGCTTGCTTTCACAAAACACATTCCTTGTAAAGTAAACATCATAGAATATAATCCGATCGCCATGGCCGATTACCTCAACGCCAAAGTTGATAAGGTAGAAGCTTTTGCTGAGTTCTTACGCAAAAACGGTGTGATTACCAATGTGCGAAGGTCGAGAGGTAAAGATATTGACGCAGCCTGCGGTCAGTTAGCCATCAAAGAAAAATAGTTGCATACTTGCAGTTGTGGCTGCAAACTTGAGTATTGAAATTTGTAGGATGTTACAAGTTTTATATTCACACATCAGAAATTTCTTTGAACTTCTTTTCCCGAGCCTATGTAATGCTTGCGGAAACCATTTATATCATTCAGAAAAATTAATTTGTGTGGCATGCAGAATTACCTTGCCTTATACTAACGATTGGGAAGAGCATGCTGAAAAGTATACCTTTAAATTATTCTTCGGAAGGGTGCATATTTCAGCAGCGTCATCGTATTTATATTTCAGAAAAAAATCAGGCGTACAAAAAATCTTACATGAATTGAAATATAGGAATCATGAGAGTCTAGGGAAAATCATGGGACGAATGCATGCATCTCAATTACTAGACTGTAAAGATTTTCAAGAGATCGATTTAGTGATGCCGATACCTTTACATCCGAAGAAATACAAAGAACGCGGATACAATCAAGCGGCATTATTAGCAGAAGGCTATGCAGAAATTTTTGAGGCGAAAATAGATTTAAAAACTTTACAACGTATTGCAGATACTGAATCGCAAACTCGCAAATAAAGGTATCAACGTTATGAAAATATGAAAGGAGTTTTTATTTTGAAACATCCGGAGAAAATAAAAGAAAAAACAATTTTATTGATAGATGATGTAGTGACGACTGGCGCAACTATTGAGTCGAGTGCTGAACTATTAATTGCAGCAGGAGCTAAAAAAGTATTAGTTGCTAGTACTGCGGTTGCGAAGAAAAACGGATAATTTATATTTCCATAAAATTCACTACAGAGCCTTTTGAGAATACTCCGAAGCCTTCTAAATTCAATGCTTCTGCGCCTTTTATAGTGGCAGCTTGCAATAAAAATTCAATAGGAATTTCTTTGAAATGTTGATGGATGGTTTTTATCTCCCCAGCAATATCTAGCGAATGATTCGATGCTAAACTATCAGTGCCTATGCAAATGTTTTTCGTTTTATGTATAAGAGATGGAATATCAGGTAATCGATTTTCGATGTATAAATTAGCATTGGCACATAAACAAAAATAACTTTCCTCAATAGCTTGAGTGATGAGTGCATAGGCTTCTTCATTCATAAAAGTATTGTGAACTAAAATTAATTTTTGAACATTAAAATGATTCAACCAATAGGCAGTTGCATTTTTATTTTCTTTAAAGAAATCGATATTGATATTAAAGGTATCGTATAGTTTTAAGAAATCACCTTGCTTATTTTCTAAAAAATCTATCTCGGCTTGTGCTTCTAAATGGTGCAGAGAATATAGGGTTTCGCCAACATCCGCAATATTATTAAATAATTTTTGTGAAACAGAGTAGGGGGCATGTGGGGTGATACTTGCTCTTAAATTCATTTCATTAGCTTCAGCTTTTAAGCTTTGCATTTGTTGCATTGCAGCATCTGCACGCTCTGGTAAGAAACTAAATGCTTCTAAGAAAGTATGATAGTATAAATTACTTTTTGATTTTTGGTGGAAGCTATTGTTAGTATTTGAAATATCACCAACTGCAACGATGCCATTTTTGATCATCTCCGCTTCAGCATTTTCAATCGCATCTTGAATTTCTTCGACGCTGGTATTTCTAAATTTTTGTACAGAAAGAATAAAATCAACCAATCCGTTTTTCTCTACAATTTTATTTTTTAAATGTGAGAGTTCGAGGTGGCAATGGGTGTTGATAAAACCCGGACAAGCGTAGGCGCCTGAGTATTCATCGATGTCACCATCGTAAACATCGGCACGAAAATGATCGAGGTAACGATTGTTATCATCAAGTATAACAATAGCATGATCTATGATATCGTATCCGTTGACAAGGGTTTTAACTTTTATGCGACGCATTACTAAATATATGAAATAAAAAAGACTTATTATTTCTAATAAGTCTTTTACTATTACTTGGTTACGTTATATAAAATAAGAGGCTTGACCAAGCATCACAATACAAAAGTATGTATATTTGTAATAATAATCAAGTAATGTGTGTATGGAGATTCGTGAGTTTAGATTTTACTTTTCAGATTATAGAGTAAAAAGGTATTTAGAAGCAACTGCCAATTCTAATACGAAATCAATTAATTTATATAAATTAAATTTAAAAGTTTCTCAAGCTTTTCACCCGCTTTTAGGAGTCTTAGAAGTTGTAATACGCAATAGAATCTATGCTGTATTATCATTGCATTTTAAAGATGATGACTGGATAATAAATCAAAAAAACGGATTCATGTCAGATTCTTCATTGAGATTTAAGCATAAACGTACTGGTCAAATAATTACTAATGATTTCTTAAAAAAAGAAGTTGAAAAAGCAGAATCGAGAATATTGAAATCTAAAAATGAAATTTCTTCTGGCAAAATTATAGCTGAGCAGTCTTTGGGTTTCTGGACAGATTTATTTGAGGTACATAATTACAAACTACTAAAGGGAAAGCCCATACAAATTTTTAAATATTTGCCAACGGGTTATGGACGAAAAGAAGTTAATGAAGAATTTAATAAAATAAGACGTTTTAGGAATAGAATTAATCATAATGAGCCGATATGTTTTATAGGAAATAATATTGATTTCAGTAATACTATTAAAGTATATAAGTCAATTATTAATTTATTGAATTGGATTAGTCCAGATTTAATTGCATTTATTTCAAACATTGATAAAGTTGAAAGTCTTGTAAGTCAATCCGAGGAGTTATAAAAAAGCCCCCCGAAAATATATTTCGGAGGGCTCCTCTTTGGTTTAGTTTAACACGTTATTTAAGAACGCTAATCTTTTTAGTGATTTGTGTATTTACACCTTCCACTTTTAATGTATAAACACCAGCTGCTAATTCGCTTAAGTCGATGCTTAAGTTTTCAGCAGAAGTATTACCGATGTTGTTGCTATAAACTGTTTGACCGTTTAGGTTAACAATTTTCACAGTAACATTATCGCGTAAATCTAACTGGAAGTCAACATTGAATTTACCATTGTTAGGGTTCGGATAAACCATTACGTTTTTAGCGTTAACAGTGTTGTTGATACCAACAGCTGTAACAGTAACAGTTGTCTTCATAGAATCGCTACCACAATTATTTACAGCAATTAATGATACAGTATAAGTACCTGCTGCTGCATAAGTATGTGTAGGATTTTTATCAGCTGAAGTAAATCCGTCGCCGAAGTTCCACGCATAAGTTGTTGCTGCTAAGCCTTCGTCTGAAGCATTGTTAACTGTTAAGTCACCACCAATTACTTCTGATGTAAATACTGCATCAGGAGCTGATTGATTGAACACAGCAACTTTAAATGTATCATTGCTAGTGTTGAAGTCATTTGGTAACGAAGCCCAACCAGTTACATTATACGCACCATCCGCAGATAAATCAGCAGTAGTTGTAAAGGTATAGATTGCAAGTCCGCCAGCACCAATCGTTGGTATAACTTCGTTCACAATCGTACCACCATTAATTTGATATGAAACTGGTACATCAGTTAAAGCAGTTGCTCTGTTATTTCTAACACGAATTCTTACTTGTGATGTTGCAGTTAAATTACAACCACTTACTGGAGCTGTAATACCAGTAACATTTGCGTCAAGTGTAGTAACTGTAACACCTTTAAGAATAGTATCGCTACCACAAGTGTTGCTTGTAATTAATGTTACATCAAAACTACCATCTGCACTATAAGTATGTGATGGGTTAGGTGATGTTGAAGTATTACCGTCACCAAAGCTCCAAGCATATGTTAATGCATTTGTAGAAGTACTTGTGAAATTCACAGTACGATTTGTATTTGCATTTGTGAAGTTTGAATTTGGTAATGGATTTACTTTAGTAATATAGTTGTTCGACATTGCAGGTCCGCCTGATTGGCAAATCTCACTCGAAGTCAACTCACATGTAATAGTATCATTGTTTTCAACCAAAGAAGTTGCTAATGTAGCACTTGTTTGTCCTGATAATAACACACCGTTTCTGTACCATTTGTAAGCCGGACTAGTACCACCATTAGTAGGGGTAGCTGTAAATGTAATTGTTTGTCCGCCGCAGATAGAATCTTTATCAGCAGTCACACTCACACTTACTGGTAAGTTTGGTGAAATTGTTACACCATATTTAAATGTTGCAGTATTGCTACCTAAAATACATAATGAGTTAGAAAGTAATTCAACTTTTACTGTATCATTATTATTTAAACCAGCAGCTGTAAAGTTAGCTGTAGAATCATTTGCTGATAATACATTGTTTACATACCACTTGTATTTTGGAGCAGCACCACCATTACTTGGTGTTGCAGTAAATGAAACTGAAGAACCTGCACAATAAGGAGCTGTTGTTGTAGGTGCTGCTGTAACAGTAACAGCTGCTGCACCTGCAGATACTTGCATTGTGATGGTGTTAGATGTATCCGGACTTCCTGTCTTACATAATAAGTTTGAAGTCATCACTGCTGAAATAACATCGTTATTAGCT